>JAEOTE010000134.1 GCA_016839945.1 Candidatus Heimdallarchaeota archaeon
GATCCTAGAAAACACGGACAAGAACCTTGTATGCTTTATATCTTCTTTCCTAGAGATTACTTCTTCTTATTCACTAATAGAGACGAAGTTGAGGAATTCATAAATAAACAAATAGAAAGCTGGGAGAATATAGATAACATTACAGAAGATGCTCGTGAATATTTTGTTAAAGAGCTCCAAGAAGTAATTAAGAATCAGATTTAAATTTTACAAAAAAGAAGAGATAAGTAAGGAATTACTTATTTTACATTCTTCTAAGTTCTAATCATAGCTTCTGTTGTAATTTGATCTATTTTGATTTGGTCTTCTACGATATCTTCTTGTATCTTCATGTTCTTGGTCTGAGAGGTTATTTTCCATATCTATTTTTTTAATTTTCTTATCAGAACTTTCTATATATCCTTCTCTACCTAGAGATAATCTAATATGTCTTTGGAATAGAATAGTTTTGGAGTTCAAAAATTGATAAATTTCATTTTCACTAATTTCTTCTATTTGTTCATTCCATGCTGAGAAATAGACAGTACCTGTTTCATCTCCAATTAAAACGTCCATAACTTTATGTTCTTCCCCAGTATTTCTGTTTGTCACTTCGCGTACTTCTCCCAATTGTATAATTTTGGCAAGTAAATTTAATTCTCGAGTATTAGGAGATAATTCATTAACTTTAATATAATTAATTTCACTCAATTTATATCACTTTATTTCTTGATTATACAGTAAAATTCACGAAATTTTACCGTTTCAGTTTAATAAACTAGTTTATTTTTAATAATATTTTGATTGATACGAAATCCAAGTGCAAAAAGTTATTAGAAATATAGTATATAGTGAAATCATGTATATGAGCATATTCAGGAGATTACAAGGAATAATTGCTAATATCGCAGATGTTAGAAAAAAGAATCTTACAAATAACACATACATTCAAGATGATTTAGGATTGGATGAAGATGATTTAGCAGAACTAGTTCTAGCAATTGAAGAAGAATTTGATGTTAATCTACCAAAAAATATCTTCAAAGAATTTAACACAATAGGAGAAATAATTGGTTTTATTGAAGCAGAAATGGGGAGATAATTTATTTTTTTAACAGTAGTATTGATTAAATATCTCCATTGTTTTTTCTTCAAAAAGTTTAAGATTTTCTAAAGATGGTTTGTTATTACCATCATCAATTTTTTGGACTAAATTAGTAATAAATTCATTTAAAGGAGTTTGAATCCCATATTTTTTACCTAACTCAACAATATGTCCATTCATGTACGGTATTTCAGTTGGTAATCCTCTTTCATAAAAACCTAAATTTGCCGACCTAAGTTTTTTATTTTGTTTTCCTATTATTTTGATTATTAACATTTTAAGCCATAAACTAAAAGGTAAGATTTTTCGTTGCTTTTTTAGCAAAGCTAATGATTCAAAGCTTATGTTATTTAATTTTGGTAAATTCAATCCCATTTTGTGTGCAATTTTTACTCCTTCAGTCAGATTTACGAGAAAAGCGATTCTCACTGGTTTTCGTTTTAAAAGCTCTCCTATAGCAAGTCCACTAAAAGCTCCTGTTGATGCCGTTGTGATGTTTATCAACAGTTTAGAGAATTTATTACTAGTAATATCATCTGACCAACTAGTTTTAGCAGTATTTGAAATTGATTGATGTATTTCTTTATCAAATTGTCTTTTTTTACCCTTTAGTCTACCAAGAACTATTTCTCCCTCATTGGTTCGTTCAGATTTTCCATAACCTCTCCAAATAGCATTAAAGCTGATTACACACCCTAGAATATTTTCAGGTGGGAGTATTTCTGCTATTTTCTCCTCAATCATACCATTTGTAAAATTAACTAGAGTAAAATCCTCACTTAGTGTAGCTTTGAGTCTATTGACTGCATCCAAAGCATTGTCTATTTTAGTTATCAAAAAAACTACATCAATATCTTTTGGTAAATCTTCAATGTTTGAGAATGGAATAAGATTCTCTTTTACTGTAAATTCACCTCTAGCACCACTAATAGATAAACCATTTTCTTTTATTGATTGGATAGTTTCTGGAACCTTATCAACTACATGAACAATTTTACCTGCTCTTGCCATGTTTGCGATTATAATTGAACCAATTGAACCAGCTCCAATTACAGCAAGCTTCATTTGATGGATATTTAATTAAAGAAAAATAAGTGTTTTGAATTATTCATGAAAAATAAAAAATGTTGAGAAGTTAGAGAAGTTTTTCTCCTTCTTCTAAACTCAGCATAGTTAAACCACTAATCATCTTAGGATAGAAATCTGTGGATTTTTGTGGCATTCTTTCTTGATTCTTAGCAACTTTAAGAACTTGTGATGCTTTTGTTGGATTTAAGAAAAATGCGACTTTGTATTTACCTTGATCTACTTTTTCAATCGCATCTTTTTCCCATCGCTCATAAAAAATGTCATCATCAATATGTAAATCTCCTAATCCCATTATTCCATGGAAGATCATATCTCGAAGTATAACTACATCTAAGTCGTTGAAATCATCACTCACATCTTGAATAAATCTGTTAATATCCGATGGATTCCTCATTATCATAGAATATGCTTTATCATCTTGATAAAAGACAAAAGTATGTTTGTCAGAATTTTCTTCTAGAAAATTAGAGATATTAGATGGAACAATTTCATCCATGTCAAAGAATTGTCTGAACTCATTCATGTTGTTTTCAGAAACTTTAACTTTTGCTAAGCAGCGGTGAGTAGCAAGTATAATTAATCCTTCATCTTCAACAGGAACTAAATATGTCATTCTAAAATTATAAACATCATTATCATCCCAGTCGTCAGCTTGATCTCTTCTCATATTTCTATATGTAACAGCTGTTTCATATCTATGATGTCCATCTGCTATCACTAGTTGCTGGTCTTCAAAGACTTGTTGAACAATTCTAATTTTCTCTGAGTCAGTTATTTTCCATATTTTGTTCAAAACACCTAAATCATCTTTTCCTTCTATCATAGGAGTTTTTTCCAAGCATTCATCGAACAGTTCTATTGTTTTTTTCTCAGGATCAGAATATAGAATAAATCCAGTTTCTAATGTATGGCGAGTGGTTTTCAACATATTTAGTCTATCAATTTTAGGTCCCTTGTGTGTTTTTTCGTGAGGTAAAACAATATCTTCTTCAAAAGGATGTAATCTTAAAGCACCAATAAATCCTTTTCTTACGTATTTTTTACCAAAAAGCTCAAACTCTTGATAATAAACATATAAACCAGGTACACCATCTTCTGCTAGAATTTCTTCTTCTAACCATTGTCCCAATCTTTGTTTAGAAATCTCATAACGGTTTTCTTCGATTGGTAAAGTTAATCTGCAGTAGTTATATTCGGATTGAGCATAATATTTTTCTTGCATTTCAGCATCAATTTTATCATAAGGTTGTACTATTAGTTTCTCGATATCTCCGGCTTTGCCAGTATATCTTATTGCCTTAAATGGTCTGATATCTACCATAATAATCAAACAAGCTCATAATAGACTCTATTTTAATTTTTTTATTAGAATATGAAAAACTCACATAATAGAAGTATTAATTTTATGATATACCATTTACTTATGATATACCGTGTTTTTGATATATCATTGAAAATATTTAAAATAAATATGAGAAATCTGGTAATTATGTCAAAATCTGCACAGAACAGCAAACCAAAACATTGTGGCAAAACCATGATGAGAATTTATATTAGAAAGGGTACTGAGAAAAGAAAGTGGATACCTATTGGTTATTATTGTAATGAATGTTCAAAAATGATAAAAGATTCAGATTTGATTCCAACACGAAAAATAGATGAGATTCAAGGAGCAGGACCCAAGCTAGTAAATAAAGTTTCAAAACATCAAATTGTTGTTTTAGATTTAGGATACAGTCTTACCAAAGTTGGTTTTTCTGGAGAAAAAGAACCCAGATTCATTTTTGATACAGCCATATATCTTTCAGAAACAGGTGAATCATTTATCCAAAAATCAGATGTAATTGAAAGAAAGAGGATCATTAATTTACGAAAGCAGATTTTCGAAACTAAAGAGAATATGGAAATTAATAAAGATAATTTAGAAATCTTCCTTATTCATGTTTTTGAAGCATTAGAAATTAGTCCAACAAACAAATCAATCCTTGTTATAGAAAAGCATCACCAAAGTAATTATGCAGACTACTTCAAAGGAAGAATTGATGTAATCAATAACTGCACATTACCAGAAAAAACAAAAGAATCCCTAAAAGCTGAAAAAAGAGTAGACTTTGTTGATTATTCCAAAAATACAATTTCTCATCGAAGAACTATAGCTTCGATGTTATTTGATCAATTTAATATTGCAAAAGTGTATTTTTCAAATGGTGAACTACTTACTCTTTACTCAAAAAAACATGTAACAGGTGTTGTTGTGAATATCGGTGCATTGACTTCACGCATTGTTCCAATCTATGAAGGATATATTATTTCCCATAGTGTGAGTGTTCGAGATTATGGAGGGTATGATGTAGAAGAACAGCTCTATAATTACATTCAAGAAAAGGGAGTTGAGTTGAATGATTCCAATTCTAGAGCTTACATTATTCAAAAAAATATCCGATTAGCTTCTGAAGAACATCTCTATGTTTCACTAGATGAAAAAGAAGAACAAAACAAATGGTTAGAATCTGATAAGTTGATAAGATCAATCAATATCATCAATGAAACTTACACAATGCTAGATGAAATTAGATTCAAAGCTCCTGAAATCCTTTTCAAGAACGAGCAACTGAGTATAATTAAGAAACAAGGAAGTTTAGCTGATGCAGTTATAGAAACTATTCAAAAATGCGATAAAGATTTAACTAAAGCATTGTATTCCAACATTATACTTTCTGGAGGAGGAACAATGTATGAAGGATTTAAAGAAAGGTTCATTCTGGATATGAAGAAGAAACTTCCTGAACACATTGTTATTAATGTTACAGCTGATTCTGATCGATTAATCTCTACATGGATTGGGGGATCAATACTTGCAGGATTGAAAGTTTTTGAAGAAAAAGGATTATGGGTATCTAAAGCTGAATATAATGAAAAAGGTTCATCAGCCGTAGATAGATGTATCTAGTAGCAATAAACTATTCCAAATTCCATACTTTCCTTGTTTTTTCTTCTAATAATTTCAGATTTGAGAGGGAAGGTTTTGTTTTTCCTTCTTCTATCTCATGTACTAAATCTACTATGAATTTATTTAATGGAGTTTCAACGTTGTATTTTTCTCCTTGTTCTACAAGGTATCCATTTAGATAATCCACTTCTGTTTTTTCTCCCTCACTTAAAGATACAAGACTTGAAGTGTATAAATTCTTGTACTTTCTTCCCACTATTTTCATTATTAGTTGCTTTTTCATATGTTTTAAGGAAATCCCTTTCAGTTCCTTAGAAGTTAGAGCTAGAGTTTCAAATCTAATTTGATTCAAACGTTGTAGTTTGATTCCCTTAGCTTGAGCTATTTTAATTCCTTCAGTTAGTACTGCTAAGAAAGCTAAACGAGTTCCTTTTCTCTTCAGTTTTTCACCAAGTGTCATACCACTAACCATACCAAAAGAGGATGTATTAGTATTAATAAGAAGTTTAGTAAATTTAACATCCAAGATATTATCTGACCAACTAGTTGGTTCAATGTTTGATAGAATATTTAGGAGTTTTTCATCAATTTCTTGTTTGACACCTTTTATTCTACCTATTACTATTTCTCCTTTTGATGTTTTTTCAGATTCAGCTGGACCTATTCTTGTTGCTGCAAAACTTATTATGCAACTTAGTAATTGATTTGGTTTAAATCTTTCTTGTAACTTTTCTTCGAGTATTCCATTACTCATAACCATCAATGTAGCGTTTTCAGACAGTTTGTTCTCAACACGTGTTATAGCATCTTCAGCATGAGTAAGTTTAGTTATTACGATTGCTAAATCCAGATCTTCAGGCAGTTCTTCTATTGTAAGTACAGGAAAAATATTTTCTTTTACAATGTAATCCCCACTCACTCCTGTAATTTTTAATCCCCTGTTCTTAATAGCTTCTAAAACTGGTTTTTCTCTACAAGCAGTATGAATTGGGAAACCATTTTTTGCGAAATTGGCAGCTATTATAGTCCCAATAGCACCTATTCCAATAACAGCAGTTTTCATAAAAAAACAATAAGTGAGGAAAGTCTTAAATTTTCCTCATGATATTAGACTATAAATCTTTGAAAGCTTCTATAACTCTTTCAGCAGCTTGAACACTTGCTCGATAGTTTCCTTCAGCTGTTTGAGCACCTATGTGTGGACTGATTATAACGTGTTCATGTGTTAATAGTGGGTTGTCAGCACTAGGAGGTTCTTTCTCAAAAACATCTGTACAGTAATAACCTAGTTGTCCAGATACTAATGCGTCATAAGCTGCTTTTTCGTCAACAATTCCTCCTCTTGCGCAATTAACTAACACTGCTCCTTTTTTCATAAGATTGAACTGATCTGCACCAATCATATTTTTGGTTTCATCTGTTAGAGGAAGATGTAAGCTAATATAATCAGCTTCTTTCAGAATCTCTTCCATAGAAGGCTTCATATCGACTACAGGATTTTCAGGAACATATGCGTCATAACCTATTGCGTCCATTCCAAGAGCTTTACATTTAACAGCTAAACTGGTACCTATTCGTCCTGTTCCAATTAATCCTAGTGTTTTACCATCTATTTCTCTTGAAAAAAGTTCCTTTTTCATTGATTTGAATGATTCTGGATTAGATTTAATTTCGCAAGTACCTTTTACAACATCTCTAGTTGAGGAAAGTATCATTGTTAAAGCTAATTCAGCAACACTGTTAGTAGTTGCCGCAGGTGTGTTTACCACTTTTATCCCTCTATTCATTGTTACTTCTAAATCAATATTATCGAGTCCGACACCTGCTCTTCCTATTACTTTAAGGTTGATTGCTTTTTCTAACAATTCTCCTCTTACTTTTGTTGCAGAACGGATTATTATCGCATCATATTCACCAATGATTTGAGGTAATTCTTCTTTTGGTATATCCCAACCTACTTTGACTTCAAAACCTGCATTTTCAAGTATTTCTATTACTTTTTCGTTTAATTTGTCACTTAATAATATCTTAGGCATTTTATTTCCTCCTTACAAATTCCAGATTTCTTCTATTGCAGCTAAAAGTTCTTTGAGATCATCTAAAGTATGTTCACCCATATGACCAATTCTGAAAGTCTGATCTTTGAGTTTTCCATAGCCATTTGCAATAACAAAACCTTTTTCAGCTAGAGCTTTGTTTAGTTCTCCAACGTCTTTTCCTAGTTTATTAGCTACAGTTGTAACTGTCACGGATCTGAAACCTTCTTCAGCAAAAAGACCAAATCCTTTTTCTAGAGCCCACTTATGTGTGTATTCAGCCATTTCTTCATGTCTTTTGTAAATGTTTTCTGCTCCTTCTTCAAGCATTTGCTTAAGTTTATGATCCATTGCGTAGAGAAGAGAAATATTTGGTGTTGATGGAGTTTGTTGTTTCTTTCCATAATAATCCATAATTGCTTTCAAGTCTGTATACAATCCTCTATCTGGAACTTCTTGAGTTCTGTCTAGAGCTTTTTGAGAGACTATACCTACTGCTAATCCTGGAGGTAAAGCAAAACATTTCTGTGTAGAAGCAAATATCAAGTCTGTCCCCATTTCATCTGGCCACAGTAAATCACCTGCCATAGCTGAAACAGCATCAACAACAAGAAGTGTATCTGGATAGAATTTTAGAAGATCTCCTATTGCTTGAAGATCTGCTTTTACACCAGTGCTTGTTTCATTCCAGCAAATGGTTAAAACATCATATTCACTTTGTTCAAGTTTCTCTTTAATCATATCAACAGTAATTCCTTTTCCCCATTCAACTTCAAGCTTGTCAGCTTCTTTTCCACAGCCAACAACTGCTTTATACATTCTATCGGAAAATGAACCATTTATACAGCAAAGTGCTTTCTTCCCAGGTCGAATCAAATTCCTACCTGTTACATCCATGAAAATTGTACCTGAAGCTGTTAATACTAACACATGCTGTTCTGTTTTGAAAAAACTCCTCAACTGTGTCAGAACACTGTCATAAAGAGCTGTAAACTCCTTACTTCTGTGACCAACCAGAGGTTTGGTTTGAGCTTGAAGTACATCTTCTTTTACTTCAGTTGGACCAGGAATCCATAATTTCTTGTGCACTTTTATCACCTTTGTATCAAGAGAGATAAAAAGAGGGGGTAAAAAAAGTTTACTGTGTATAGTTGAAAAAAGAGGTTTAAGAAAGATTTTGCAGCTATTCTTTGGATGATACAATCCTCTTAACTAAAGCTTCGATAGGGCCCTTATCGGGTTTTTCAGGAACAGGTAAACCACTCTTTCTATAATCGAACCAAATTAGAACTCCACTATGTATCAATGAGATTAATTGAACTGATAATATAAATACTACACAATAAATTAGAGCTTTGTTAGCATTACCAGGAAAGAAAACGATATACGTTGAAACTGGTACAATCAGAAGGCAGATAATAGTGGCTGGAATTCCAAGAAGAATGTAAACAAGTTCATTCCAGACAAAAAGAAAAACCTCTCCACTTTTTTTACCAATAAAGGGAATAAACAAAGCCATAAAGAGAATCACAAAACCTAAAGAAACGAATATTAAAGCGAAGATAACTAACAAAACAACATCAAAGAAGAAATTAATAGTAAGTAGTAAGACACTTGCTAAAATGAAAAAGAGTCCAACAAATACTCCTTCTCTGAAAATATTCATTTCTTTTAGTTTGTAAACAAATGCCATTAATGTATATTGTACATGGACATTTTAAATATTTTTTTTTCAACAAAAAATCAAAAAAGTATTACATTTTGTTATAAGGTTAAAAATCTCAACTTACTTAAATGTTCATAATTTAAGAATTCTTTATTTTCAGCCTCTCAAACTGGATTATAAAATTTGAATATTATGGTAACATTTTTTAGGTAATCTTGTTAGGTGTGTGTAATGAGTATTCAAGACAAGGATAAGCAGAAAGCTGAACTTGAAAAAACTTTACAAAAGTTTACTGAATTACTTCCATCTGTAAGTCCTGAACCAAAGAAAATCGAAAAAGCTTTAGTAATAATAAATGGAACAGCAAAATCCAGAACAGCTGTTTTATTAGCTAGTGAGCTTAATAGATATTTTCAAACACATATAGACGTTATTTGTTTCTATACTGAACAAAAACCAGAGAAAGATAAAACTACTAAAGAAAGCTATGAAGATTCACTAGCTTTTGCTTATGAACATCTCAAAAGCGAAGATTTTGAAATCAAAGGACAAATAGTCGAAAACGTTGAAATGTTAAAAGCTATACTTGATAGCGTCCTACAAACAGTAGAATATGATTTGGTAATCATTCCATCATCATTCATAGGGATGAAAGAAACAAAGGTCTTCGAAGAAGAGGAAGAAGATACTGAAGCAAAAATAACAGTTATGGGAGATATATTTGAATATTTACTTGATTTTCCAGATATTCCTATAATGTTAGTAGAAAGCGAGAAAGTGAATCTTGAGCTTCTATGGAAGAATATATGTATTTTCTTTAGCGGAAGCTCTCAAATAAACTATCTTGTAGAAAAAGCTCTGAAATTCAGTCTCAAGAAAGCTGAATTTCACCTATTAATCAATATAGCTCCAGGTTTTCATGAAGATAAGAATGAAGAGGAATTTGAAGCTCACATAAAGAAGACTAGTGAAGATATTGAAAGGTTTGAACGAGCTAATTCAGAGGTTTTTAAAGAAGCATCTCGATATGTGGATTTTCATTTGATTACTACTGATGAAGTAGAAGTATTCAAAAATGAATTACTAACTTTTGGAAAGGATGTTGGAATCATTATTATTCATATGCCTTCAAAACATTCGAGTTTATATGGATTCTTTGTAGATTTACTGGAAGATCCTGAAATCACTGTACCTATACTAATATCAAAGAAAAGAGTAACTCCCAAGATTGAAGAAAAAGAAGAAGAGAAAGAAATTCCTGAAGAAAAGGAAGAAGAAGAAGAAGAAGAAGAAGAAGAAGAAGAAAAAGAGACAATTGTTATAGATGAAGGTTTAAAAGAAACGATTAAAGAAAAAATAAAAAAGGATATCTTAGGAGAAACTGAAGAACCAGAAGAAGTGAAAGAAAAGGAAGAAATTCCTAAAGAAGAAGTTGTAGAAATCAAAGAAGAAATATTAGAAGAAATACAAGAGGAAGAAGATATGACAGACATAGAAGAAATCAAAGAAGAAGTAAAAGAAGAAGTAATAAAAGAAATAAAGAAAGAAGTGAAAAAAGAAATTAAAGATGAACCTAAGAAAGAAGTGAAAAAAGAAGTAACAAAGGAACTAAAGAAAGAAGAAAGCATAGAAGAATTAAAGGAAACCATAATTGAAGAAATAAAAGAAGAAATTGTTAACGAGATCAAATATGAACTCAAAAAAGATCTAAAAGAACCAAAGAAAGAACTGAAAGAGAAAGTCATAGAAGAAATAAAAGAAGAAGCTGATATAGTAGAAGAAGAAGAGGAAGAAGTTCCTGAAGAAGAGAAAAAAGAAGAGGAAGAAGTAAAAACAAGAAGAGACTTCGAATAAGAATATATCAGCAAGATTACGATTACAGAATCATAGGGTAAAAAACCCAATAGGAAATTCAAGTGATAAACTTGATTTCATTACAAATAAATAACAAGATTTACACTCTAGAGTGTAGGTGGTTAATTGGCAGGATTAATACCAGTAAATTTACAGTGGATAGCAACGATAATAATCGTACTTATTGTCTTAGCAACCATCCTGCTATTAATGAAGGAAGGAATTGATGCAACAAAAATAACAGCTACAGGAGCGTTACTAGTAGCTCTAATTTTTCTAATATTCATGGACTGGGAGCAAGGATTTGTAGATAATTTACAATATCATGAAGTTCCAGAAAGTTTTCTTGAAGCATTGGCAAAAACAATAAATGTTGAAGCTATACTTATCATCTTTTCAGTGAGTATAATTGTCGCAATCACAAAAGGTGCAGGATTCTTCGATTTTATATCTTTGTCTCTTGTAAAACTAACTAAAGGAGATCCAAGAAAATTAATTCTTGCTCTTGGAGGTTTGACCTTCTTTGTGAGTATGTTCTTTGATAACTTGTCAGCAATTATTTTATTAGGTTCTTTGACAGTAGTTATCTGTAAACAGCTAGAACTCAACTCGAAACCCTTTGTTCTGTTTGTTGGAATCAACACGATCATCGGGGGACTTCCAACGCCGGTCTCTTCTTTACCCAATATTATCTTCTTCAACTTATATCAAGGAGAAGGCATGAATTTCATAATTTTTATGGCCTATATGTTTCCTATAGCTATCTTCTTTTTTGGACTAGCAACAGCTTTCTTCTTCTTTGTTTATAGAAAGGATATCCTCATCGAAGTTTCAGATGAAAAGAAAGAACAACTATCTAGAATTAATCCTTGGTCAGGAATTGAGGATAGAAAAAATATCTGGAAATCTATCACCTTACTTGGAGTACTTTTTGTTGGTTTCTTGCTGACTAGTATCCCTGGAAATCCAATAGATGTAGCTTTTGTAGCTTTAATTGCTACAATCTTTGGAATTTATTTATTCAGAACTGATTTGAAACACTATTTAGAAGAGGGAGTAGAATGGACTATAGTAGTTTTCTTTGTTGCTTTATTCGTTTTAATGGGTGTTCTTACAGCTTCAGGAGCACTAAAGCCTTTAACAAATATTTTAACTGGTGTTCTGGGAGAAGAAATTACTACCAGAGGACAAATTTTAGTTGCATTGATAATTGGAGCAGTAGGTTTACCTATAACAGGATTTCTTAATGGATCTTCAGCTGCAATAATCTTCTCATATATTTTCAAAACACTCCCAGCAGGAATTTCAACAGGTTTGTGGTTTGGTTTTGTTCTTTCTGGAAATATAGGAGGAGCACTGACACCTTTAGGTTCAATAACAATTCTAATGGCATTGGAAATACTAAATAGAGAAGGAGAAACTATGTCTTTCTTACAATATATGGTAAAAATGCTCCCTCTCACTCTAGTTTTGGGAGTACTGAGTATAGGTTATTCTGTGGTACTCATAGCATTAGGATTATAGGTCAATTTTTCTCAATCCAGGTTCTGATAGAGTTTCATTTTGTTCAAAAAATTTAAAAAAATCTACATTGATATTAGTACTCATTGTTATACATAATAGAAGAAAATGGAAATCAAAAAATAAAAGATATTCGTAATTTTTTTCCATCCAAGTGCGACTGTCCCAATGGATTGCAAATCAACCTCTTTTATTTCTAACAGTTTTAGAAGAATATTTAACTCTATATTTCTTAATAAATACACTTAGAATTACCATCACAATCAAGACTATGTTTAGGTACCAATACTCTGATGGAAGTGGTTCTATTGTAGAAACTATTCGTGCTACTTCAGATTTCTGTAGAGCAAATATTATCAAACGGAATTCTGCTACAAAAACTATGTATCCTAAAGTTAAAAATAGATATTTTTTCCAAAATTTAACTTCTTCAATGGTTTTTGGTTTACGAACATAATTAGATATTCTTGGTAGTAAAAATCCTGTTTTAGCCATATATTCCAAATAATCATCTCCAAAGTGAGAAATGAGTTTCTTTTCTTCTATAGTTGAGATTATAAGCAATACAAAAACAAATAATGACCAAGAGAGAATTCCAGCAACTCTTGCACTATATAGTGGAATTGCTAAAGAAGAAAGGATTAATCCTAGATGTTGTGGGTGTCTAATCCATTTGTAAGGACCTGTAGTAGCTATTCCTTCTTTATTCTTTCTTGTTTGTGCAATGATTATTATCCCCCAAATAAACAACGTACATCCACCTAATATAAGAATAATCTCAAAAATATACATGAGAATTAAACCAATAAAAGGTTTGTACAAAATAGTACCCAGCATCCAATTTCCAACACCTAGAAAAGAAAAGAGCAACCAAGTAGTGAATGCCAAAGGAACAAAATAAACCATTTCAATTATAAGGCTAGCAACTATAGGTAAATAAATCCAAATCAGACTAGGAATTGTTAGTAAAACATCAAGAAATCTCAGAATTATAGTCTTTTTCTTTTCTTTCAAATTACCACTCCAATTGGTAGCAAACAGTCTATAGTTTACAATAACGGATATAATATCTTTCTCATCTTTATTTTTCTGTTTGTTTTTTTCTAGTAAAGAATGTTGCCACCAAATTAGTTACTAATTAGTATCCTACAAATGTTAAATCTTTTCCTAAAAGAAGGAGAGGAAATTTAATTTTTCTCCATCCATGTACGTCCATCCCAATGAGTCATTCCTTTTGTAGCTATTCCATCTGGTTTCTTACCTGCAGACAGCTCTTCTTCTGTTAACCAATACATTGATGGATGTTCAGTATTATACAGAATATTGTAAGCTTGAGGCATGTGTTCAACTATTACATGCTGACTAATGTCCCCTTCATATATTTCTCCATCGTGCTCCATTCCTATTGGACTTTCTAGCTCTACCTCTACTTTTTTTGCATACTTATAGCGAACACCTTTAAGATTTAGGTGCTCTCCTTTGAATATTTTCTGAATCCCCAAGAGTGTTTGGAATTTAGTCATATCCTTGGAAATCATAACATCAAAGAAATCGTTCTGAGGATGAGCATGTACACAAGATAACATTCCACCACCGAGAGATTTTCCGATTCCAATTGCTATTAGCATTAATTTGAAATCCATTGGATCCCCATCATCTAGAATGATTGTTCCTTTTCTTTGTTTGACTGTAGCTAATTTCTTTAAAGCTAGAAAGGTGTATTTTGATGGACCTTTTATCCAACTCATTTCGCCATCCAAATTAGCTAGATTTACAAGTGAGGATATACCAAAATCAAAACTATTACCAAAGAAGACTTCAAATTTTGTATCTCGATATTTGACATGACCAATTGATGCAGGAGAAACAGCTGTTTTTTCAATTAATGTTTTTGCAGCGTTTTCAGGATTCCATGGCATTCCCATAAATGTACATAAATCATTCCCTGTTCCAAATGGTAACACTCCAAATGCTACACTTTTTCTTTTCTGCTCAGGGAAGCTCATTATCCCATTAATTGCTTCATTAACAACTCCGTCACCACTGGCAACGATTATACGGTTGAAACCATCATTGATTGCTTTCTTAGTTATTTCTTGCCCTTGAGCTCTTCCTGTTGTAAAAACAACATCATAATCAATTCCACTTTTCTTAATGACTGGTTCAGCTTTTTCCCATCTTTTTGGACATAATTGTGATCCAGCGTTAGGGTTAACTATAAATTTCCATTTTAGAGACATAAGGCATAAGAAATCGAACATAAAGATAAATGTTTTCTATTATATGAGTAGAGAATAAATAATTAAACAAACACACCATTGACTTGTTCATGAATAATTATAGTTTGAGTGCAAATAGTTTCTTGAACATCATTGTTTCATCCTTTTCTCCTTCAATGGAGCTAAGTGTCTTTTCTTTTCCTATCTTTTGTAGGATTTCATCAATTGAAACATGCTCCAGAGCTTCGTGAACTGGCGCTTTTCTTTGCATCATTCCACGCCACATTTCTAATTGTTTCTCAAGCTTCTCTTGGTCAGTGATTATATCTTGATTTAGTTTGTTCAAACCTTTTCCTTCTGCGAAGACTCTTGCTTGATCAAGTAAAATTTGAGCATCTTTAAGATTTAATTCTGCTAACGCAAGTTGAGCTCTTAGACGATAGGTTTCACCCATGATTGAGAACATGTTTTGATCCTTAGCAAGAGTAGTTAATTCATCGATATAATTATGAATTTCTCCAAGTATTTCATGATCTTTTGAGATTTTGAAATCAGCAAGTAGAATTTCACACAAAGTAACCAATGCTGTCACTTTTAAACCTTTATCTTGTATCTTCTCTTTTAGAATATCTTTGAGAATTTCTTCCGCTTTCCCTCTTTTTATTGCTCTTGAGCTAGATTTTAGTAATAGACTTTCTGCAACATTAGTGTATTGATTTACTAAAGGAATCTCGCTAGTTTTATTCAATTCTTGAAGTTGCAGCAGATATTGTTTAGCTTTTTCAAGATCAGTTTGATCAAACGTTATTAAGACTAATGAAAAAATCGTGTTTGCGACTAGCTCATCATCCTCAACGTCCTGAGCTAATTTCAAACTCTCTTCAAATTGATTACGAGCATTTTCAAAATCACCTTTATAGTGATAGATTCTTCCTATATCGCTTAAAACCAATGCGTTCTCAAACTTATCTCCAAATTTTCTTAAAATAGGAATAGTTTTCTGCATATTTTCAAGAGCACTGTCATAATCAAGGTTAGTAAGATAAACCATACTTCTATAAGCAAGCGAAAAAGCTACATCCTTTTGATATTCAGTAGATTCAAGTATTTTTAAACCAATTTCTGTATGTTTAAGAGAAAGATCAAAATCCCCTTTGTTTAAATGAATTAATGCAAGAAAATTATGAGTATGAGCAATCCATTGTTTGTTTCCAATTGATTCGAAAAGTTCTGCACTTTTTTCGATAAAATTAATTGCTTTATCATATTCATTCCTAAAAAAATTTAGCCAGCAAAGAAGGAAATTTGTCCAAGCAAGATCTCTTTTATTTCCAATTTCTTCATAAATCTTTAAACCTTCATAAGTGTAGACTTCTGCGATATCAAGCTCTTTCTTATAAGTATAAATCCACCCAAGTATTTCTTTACACCACCCAATTTTATGAGATATTTTAAGTTTAGTAAATAATGCTAGACCTTGATTAATATATTTCATACTTTCTTCAAAATCATATTTTGCTAAGAAGAAGTCAAGACCATTCCAAACAAGGAGAATAGCTTTCTTTTCTTCAAGT
Source organism: Candidatus Heimdallarchaeota archaeon (assembly GCA_016839945.1). GTDB lineage: Archaea > Asgardarchaeota > Heimdallarchaeia > Heimdallarchaeales > Heimdallarchaeaceae > UBA460. The sequence continues at coordinate 15,994 of JAEOTE010000134.1, forward strand.
TCTTTAATAAGCTCTTTTGGAAGTTTAGACAAAAATACTTCTAGTTGTTTCTGTTCTTTTCTGCTTTCATCATAAAAACCTAATCGCCATAAAGCTTCAATTTTGTTTAGACTTAAATCAACCGATAGTTTAGAATCATTAAGATTCTTCACTTTTTTTTCAATATCCTCGATTATCTTAAGGCTTTCCTCAATTGGTCCTCTCTTATTGTAGATTTGACATTTCCAATTTAGATAAGAATATAGTTCTTCATCACTCAATTCTTTAGATTTTTCATTTTTTTCTATAATTTCTAAAGCTTCATTATACATTCCTTGAGTAACTAATCCCTTTACGTGTTCAAGTGATTGAATATCACTTACGTCTTTTTCAGACGTCATATAATTTACTCCAGATTAAACTTTGGTAATTTTTATATAAAAACATTGAGCAGATTTGAAGAGTGAAATTTTTATTGTTTTGAAATAAGTTTGGTTTTAACAAATGTGTGTAAGAAATCACATACGTCTGCTTTACTTGCCTTATGACAAGGATTTATAATTATATTTTCACTCTCAAAATAGGTATTATAGTTGAGATTACGCACTGTGTCATTTTTATGGATTATTCTTTTCATACTAAGCATAGTACCACTTTTTATGAGTAACACACTACCTGTTAATGTACTATACATCAATATCTTCAGATTCTTATTTCCAAGTATTGGAGTAACTATTGGCACTATTGCATTAATTAAAACACCAAAAGGGGAAAAAAGGGATTTCGCAATTGTTATCACCTGTGCTATTACATTGTTATTAGGTTATGAGATCTTCGAACAGATATATGGTGGACAGACAAGCAATATTTACCTTGGGCATTGGATAGTGCTCTGGATCAGTGCATATTTTGCATTCATATCAATTGCAATAAAAAGAATACTGCAGGATTATAAATATCTGTCACGAACTACTTTTTTTGCAGGAATTGCCTTAGCAGGATTAACAGTTGTTGTAGTTTTACCATTATTTACAACATTTTTCCGTTCAGTCAGTGGAACAGTTACAACATTCGAATATGCAATGTTTGTTTTAATAGGCATCGTAGATTTCATTGCTTTTGTTACATTAGTAATTCTTCTTATTCTTTATATTCAGCAGAAATATGGATATTATTGGATTTTCTTGGTTGTAGGTTTCATGATGCTATTATTCAGAGATATATCTGCAATGTATGCAATTTTGATGAATGAAACAATTCCGTTTATTGGACCAAATGCAATAAACTTCATATTCTATTCAACTATGATAGTTGGTCTGATAACACTTTTTGATCCAGATTTTGAACTCAAAACTATGCAAAATATCGAAATGGAGAGAGAATACTATAAAACACGTTATAAGGAACTTGACACATTATCCAAGGATTTGATTACAGTTACAGAGTTCTGGTTCCATGATCTTCATAATGACTTGAATGTCATAAATAATGCTTTTGAGCTATATGAGGAATCATCTGATAAGAAATTTCAAAAAATGTTTACTGATAGAATAGATTTAATTGAGGAAAGACTCAAACGATTTGAATCTCCTGCTAGTATTTTGGATTCCCTAAAAATCAAACCTACACCAATCAAGAGTCTTCTTGATATTCAGAAAGCGTATGATAATGTTAAGATTCAGAGTCTTGAGAAAGATATATTTGTTAAAGCAAATGAATTGCTTTTCCCAACTGTTCTAAACATTATCCACAATAGTTTTCAACACAGTGGTCCAGATACAGAAGTAATGGTTTTAATTGAAGAAGATGTTGAAAATGAAAAAGTAATAATTCACATCAAAGATAATGGTCTAGGAATACCTGATGATATAAAGGATAAAATTTTCTATAAGAATTTTAAATTTGGTGAAGAAGGTTATTCTGGAATGGGATTGTATTTAACAAAAATTACTATTGATAAATACGGGGGAAAAATAACAGTAGAAGATAATTATCCTAAAGGAGCATTATTTAAGATAGAACTTGATAAAATTGAACCAAAATTATAGATCTCATGAAGGCCATATTCTCTTTTCTAGTTTGGTATCACACTTTCTACAAGATTTCTTCTCAGTAACAGGATAACCATATTTATCTGTTTCAGTGATATTCTTAATTGCTTGATTACATGTAAAATCAAGCTTACAATATGCACAATAATAATACGTTACTTCATTCTTCATGTTTGGTGAAAGAATAGGTCTTGGGCAACTAGATGCTTTAACAACTTGTGAACAATCACAGAGAAGATGAGCTCCTCGAATAACCATGATTTCTTTGAGAAATACGTAAATAAAAAACTTTACCTAAGGATGAATGAAGTAAAAAAAAGAAAGGAAAAATTACATCTGAATGTTGATAGTTTCAGCAGGTAAATCATAACTTGCTGCATTTATTGGTATTCCAATATAGATTAGAGTAGCAGTACCTTCTACAGTTATTGTTATTGTTCCACCTGTTTCTATTGTAGTCTTATCTGCGTCAGTTAAAACCAATACAAATTCTATAGGTTGAGTTTGTCCTAGTTTAATTTTCAGAGAGATTGGATCACCATATGGAGTGCCACTTTTTTTGAAAACAATATCTAGTTTAATAGCTTTAGGAAGATATCCTAGTTTTGGAGTCGTTACAGAAGTTGAGATAGTTATAGTTTTATTATCTGAACCAACATCAAAATTTATTGTACCAATATCAAGTTCCCCTGCTTTCTCTTCAAAGTCTTTAATGCTTAAGTAAACATCTGCACCTATTACTCCTCCAGCTGCGAGAACTATAAATAATATTATTAGAAATGCTGTTAATCCTTTTCCCATGCAATTTATTTAGCATCCTTCATTATTAAACCTTTGCAGATACTGTTTAGAAAGCAATAATGATTGAAAGCTACTTTTTTTTGAGTGTTTCGCTAAAACTTTTTTATATTACTATTTTTACTAGAAATATTATGACTAGTAAATTTGGAATAATTACTGACTCTGGAGCAGATTTTAGTCTAGATTATATGAAAAAACACGATTTAATTTTAATACCAACTAGAATAATGGTTGGAGAAACAGAGTACATAGATAGAGAAACTATTACAAGAGAAGAAATTATTGACAAAATGATTAATGAAAAAGCAAAAACATCTACTAGTGTAGCTCCTCCTGTTGATTTCCACAGAATAATAAACGATGCTCTTGGGAAATATGAGAATGTATTGTTTATTGCCATTAGCTCTAAAATGTCAGCAACTCTTCAACAAGGAATTTTGACTGCAAAAAGAATTGATCCTGAAAGATTTGTGGGAATAGATACCTACAGTGTATCTTGGGGTATGACATTTTTGATAGATCATGCTATAAGACGAAGAGATCAAGGAATTGATTTGGATACAGTTGTTAAAGAAATAAAAGAAATGATGAAATCTATAAAACTTTATGTCATGGTTGATACCTTAGAATATCTTAGAAGAGGAGGAAGAATTGGAGCTGCGAAAAGCATGTTGGGGAAACTGATTGGTGCAAAACCAATTCTAACTGTGGATGATGGAGAATTAAAACCAGATAATACTGTTAAGAGCTTTGAGGAATGCGTAAGTTACTTTACAGAGAAGATCAAGGAGAATACTAAAGGTCAGAAAAATTATGCTTTAGCGTTCATTTATGGACTTGATGATCCAGAATTCAAAAAGTATGCTAATGAGATTAAACAAGAGCTTAAACCTTTACATTTCTTCTATGAACCTATAGGAGCAAACATAGTAAGTCATGCTGGACCCAAACTGTATGGCTTGGGTTTTGTAAAAATACCTGATGAAGCAGTTGATGCATATAAATAAGATTCTCCTTCTTCTTTTTCTTAAGAATTGAAGGCAAATATTTTTTATAGAAGTCTTGAAATTTATCCCTTTATACTGAAGTATATGTAACCAAGATGTGATATTTAATGGAAAAAATTACTCGAAATATAATTATCAAATTCTCTGTTGCTATCTTAATTACAATCATACTTTTAGTTGCATTATCTATTCCCTTTGGAATGATTCCTCCTTTGGGTAAATTTCTTTTTCCAGGTGGAGGTGTCTGGAAAATTGATGATGATGTTAAGAACAAAGAAATACTAAAAGCTACAGAGCTGGAAGAAGATGTGACTATTTTTCGGGATAAATGGGGCATCCCACACATCTATGGCTACTCTGAAAAAGACATTGCTTTTGCTTTAGGTTATGTTCAAGCACAGGATCGATTATTCCAAATGGACATGGCTAGAAGAGTAACAAGAGGAAAACTATCAGAAGTAATAGGTTCAGATGCTTTAGATGCAGATAAATTCAGCTTAAGTAAACTAAAAGAGTATTGGGCTTTAGAATCTTTAAACGAACTAAAGGAAAGCACTGATCCAATAGATCAAATAATTTATAATGAACTCCTCTCTTATTCGGCTGGAATAAATTATTATATCAAAAACATGAAAAGCTTACCACTAGAATATCTGTTCCTTAATTTCAAACCAGATTTATGGTCACCAGTAGATACACTCTGTTTTATAAAATATATGTCTGAAATGCTTTCCTGGGGATATAGCGATTTTACAAACTTATGGCTTTTTGATTCCCTAGGAATCGATAATTATCGTGAATTGTTCAGCTTACCTTATCAAATACCAATAACAACTGAATATGGCGATTACAATAGCTCTGAATTATTATTAAGCAGGAATATAAATCAAAAAGATATCAGTGAAGCTCAAGAAAAAACTATTAGTGAATTATCTAACCTTTTTTCTAGATTTATTAAAGATGTTGAGAAAATTCCTTTAGAAAAAGAGCTTATGGATGGACAAAAATTCTATGGTTCTAACAATTGGGTTATAGGTGGAAATAAAACAGTATCAACTAAACCAATCTTATGTAATGATATGCACCTTGGACACGATTTACCAGGAATTTGGTATGAAGCTCATTTAATCAATATTGATCCTCTTTCTGATTTCAATGTATATGGTTTCTTTTTAGCTGGAGTACCTTTCCCAATTGTGGGACATAATGCATATGTTGGTTGGGGGATGACTAATACTGGTTTTGATGTTTTGGATTGGTACTATTACAAGGGAATTAACGAAACTCATTATTGGTATAAAGGAGAACCAAAAGAATATACATTATTGGAGTTTGAAATACCAATAAAGAATAAGGAAGCAGAGATTTTTACTGTGAAAAACACTGTTCATGGTCCAGTTTTAACAGAATATGTTGTAGATAGAGTAAACACTGGTGTTGCAGCAGATTACTTAAATGATGTAATCGCATGCAAGTGGATTTCTCATAATGTTACTTATGAAACAAGAGCAATTTATGGTTGGAGTCATTCCAAAAATCGCGATGATTTTAATGAAGCATCTAACTATTTTGGGACACCTGCTCAAAATATTGTTTATGCCGATATACATGGAGAAATAGGTATTAGACCTACTGGAAAAGTTCCAATTAGAGATGATAGCAACATTCCATCTTGGCACTTCGGAAATGGTTCATTACCTTACAATGGTTCTGAAGGAAATGGAGAATGGATTGGATATGTTCCATTTGATTTTCTACCTGTCTCTGAGAATCCTAACCAAGATTATCTAGTTTCAGCTAATCAAGTAAGTGCTGGGTCAGATTATCAGTATCATTTGCAGCATCCACTTGCAATCGATAATGGTTATAGATCAAGAAGACTTAACGATATCATTTCTGCAAAAGATGATTTTACAGTTGAAGACATGAAAAATGTACAATTGGATGTGTACTCAATTAAAGCTGGGAACCTCACACAATATCTAATTGATGCTATTCTTACCATAAGTTTCAGAACAGATTTGATGCAGGATGTAATTGATGTATTGAATGATTGGGATTATCAAATGGATAAAGAAGAAGCTGCACCAACTATTTTCTATGTCTGGATAGAGATTTTTCAAGAAGATACATTTACAGATGAAATGCATAATATGGGAAGTCCTCGAATTCCAGATCATGCGATATTGGAGTATCTAACAAGAACTAATGCTTCTTCAACTTGGTTTGATGATATAAACACTCCTGAAATTGAAACAAGGGATGACATTATAAAATCATCTTTCATGAAAGCCTTGGTAGGATTGGAGGATTTTTTTGGTACCGAAGATATTACTCAATGGAAATGGGGAATTATTAACACAAAATACATACCTCATATTACAGATTTAGAACCGTTAGCTTATGGACCAGTAGGTGTTAATGGTACTGAAGACACAGTTAATCCAGTTTACAGAAAATCAATCTGGAAAAATAATAATGTTACAGTCTCTCTTGGTAGTGGTGGAGCTTCCGAAAGGATGATTATTGATTTTAATAATCTCAATAATTCAGTATCTATAATTCCTTCAGGCCAGAGAAACGTATCTACATCTAAGCACTATGTTGACCAGTTAGAGATGTACTTAAGAGGTGAGTATCATACTCAATACTTTGCAGCAGATTCTATAGAAAAATTCCAAGATGAGTGGATTGAATCCACTATTCTTTTCAAGGCTGGTGATTAAAGATGTCAGAAAAAACAGCAGAAAATAGAAATCAGGAACTAAAAGTCAAAACAAAGATTTTATTGAGTCATATTAAGGATGTTTCTACTAGAAGAGCAAACGTTTTAGGACCTATGGTATGCTTTCTTGTAGCCCTTATTTTTGTTCTAATACCTGTCTGGCATCTTGCAGTTCTAGCTGGCGCTATTGGAGGTTTGTTCCACACAAAGATGGGAAGAGGAGCTCTTACAGGTTTAATAGGTGTAGGATCTGCTTGGATACTAAACATCTTCATAGAATTAATATCTACCAATGTGTATAGTATGATAGATCAAATAGGGGGAATAATACTAGGAAACCTCGGATTTGGTTGGCTTTTCATTATTGTTATAATCCTACTAGGGATTGCTTTAGGAGCTCTAGGTGGATCAATAGGTAGTGGAATTCGTTATTTCATAGAATTGAAGAAAGAATAGCGAAAAATTTCCTCTTTTTTTTACACAAAAAGCATAAATGAGATGTATTTTTTATATACTCATGGACTCTGAATCATCTGAATCTGAAAAGATTGTTTTACCTATGAAAAGATTAGACTGCATATTGGATATTTTATTTTTAAAAATTAAGGGAAGTACTATCAAAAATCGGGACCAACCAATAGAATGGAGTATCAAGCATATGTACTCAAGTTCTCAACTAGCAAAATTACTAGCTAAAAGAAGGGGATTTGATATTGAAATTGCAGGGATTGCAGGAGCTATACATGATTTAGCAATCATAGAAACTGGCAAATTTGAAAATCATGGACCTTTGGGAGGACCTTTGGTACGAAATCTCTTATTAGAATATAACTCAAGATATGGGAAAGAATTTGGGAAGATTAGTAGAGAAGAGATTGATTTAGTAGTAAATGCAACAATCAATCACACCAATAAGAAACAATTCGATGATTCAGCTTTTGATGAATTGATTAAAGATGTTGATTCTCTTGACAGATTTCTACATGGATTGGATACATTTGACTACTACTTGAAGAGAACTAAAAAAGCTCTGGATGATCTGAATCTAGATATTGATTCATTTTGAATTTTTGTTCAATGCTTACTTTTAAATGATTGAAATCTGATATTATTATTTGAAACAATTATTTTTATCAAACATTTAAAATTAATAAGGTGAAAAAATGTCAAAAGATGTAAAAAGACGAAAATATTGGGTTAATCCCCACGTTCATTGCAGCTGCAATTGTGAAGCTGAAAATGATGAACATGAAGAAGGCTGTGTTGAAACAGAAGAAGCTTACAGACTTATTTATGAATTACCAGGTGTAAAGAAAGAAGATATCTCTATTAGAATTGTAAAGAATGGTCTTCGACTTAATGCAATTAGAGATTCTCATGTTGAATATGTAAATGAATATCCATTTTTAGTAGATGGAGATCCAGAAACTAGCACAGCATTTTATGAAGAAGGACTTCTAAAAATCAATGTTCCAATTGTTGGGAAGGATCCTTTCAAGGAGATTAAAACTATTAAAATTAAATAGTAGAAATATTTTTTTTCTACTCTTTTTTTACTATAAAAAATTAAGTTCCTTCTTTAGTTGTAATTGGAGTAATAACATCATCTTGAGATTCACTCGTTTCTAAATCAGGAACAATATCCACATCCTTGATACCCGTACTTATCCCTCTATCTTTAAGTAAAACCCAACCAAAATACAAAAATGGAACGCCAGTATTAAACTCGATAAAACTATTGAAGAGCAAGATTGTGAAAGCTCCTTCCAATGGTCTAATACCAGCAGCAAGCAAAGTTGTTTCCATCGAGAAATGAACAAAGAAGCCTATCAAAAACAGAAAACCTATCTTTGCCCAGGAAAGGTGTCTAAAAGGTTTCCAAGTATATTTAAGAATTATTAGTAAAAGATAACCTCCAACTGCCATACCTATTTGTACCCCTCTACCTGAAGACATTTCTCGTACAATATCAATTGTTCTGTCATCTAGATGAATCCATTGTGACAGAAAACCTATTGTGAACCACCCTCCTAGAAGAAAAGAGGACCAGAATGCTATTTTTTTCCAATTCCTAATGCTGAAAAGTACAGCCACATAACTGAATTCTATCAA
>JAEOTE010000135.1 GCA_016839945.1 Candidatus Heimdallarchaeota archaeon
GCACAATTAACTCCAAATTTCTTTAACCAACCCATTTTTCTCAACCCCTAAACTCCGCAATTTTCTCTATGATTTCTCCGCCTTCTTCAACAAGCTCTTTGAGTTTCTTGTCGGCTGTATCTCCTTTGAAAGTGCCTTTTGCGCATATCATTTCATAGTCCTGTCTATTGTTAAACGAGAAAAGAGCATTTGATATTGCTGGGTCTCTGTCAATATGAATAGCATCCTTAGGACAGTAAGTTTGACAATGGCCACACCACATACACTGTGCTCTTTGTAACCATATCATACCATTGTCTTTATCATCTTTTTCCATACCCAAACAATGAGTTGGGCACACTTTCACACATGTACCACACATTATGCATCTATCTTCTATTATTCTAGGTATTGTTCTGATATCTTCTGGGGGTGGATGGTCTGCTATTCTCTTAAGGACATGTTTTGTTACTGGTCCTTTTGCTTGATTTTTGAGGGCTTCTCCGCCCATTACTAGTATTTTCTTCATCTTCTTTTCACCTCAGAAAAAAGGTCTATTATACCTCTTGGCTTTAATTGCTCTTTTGGCAAATTCATCTTGATGTAAAATCATTTTCTCACCAGTCTTTTCATTAATAATCATAACCCTGTTTGTACATGAGAAACAAGGATCGTAACTTCTCAAAATTACTGGCATGTCTGCAATGTATTCTCCATCCATCCTTTTCAAAGTAGCATCAATGTTACCTAAGGATGGTGCTCTGATTTTATATCTCTCTGGCTTATCAGTACCATTAGCAATTCCATAATGGATGTCTTCACCTCTAGGTGCTTCACCTCGAGCCATGTAGCTTCCTTCAGGGATTCTAGGTTTAACTCTTACTAGTAATTCACCTTGAGTAGAATCCAATCTGTCAAGAATTTGATTACACATCTGAAGAGATTCTAATGTTTCATCTATTCTTACTAAAGTAGTTGCAAGAATATCACCTTCATTATAACAAACTAGATTCCAATCGATTTTGTCATATAACTCATATGGGAACGATTTCCTCATATCAAATGGCAATCCTGATCCTCTTCCTGTTGGTCCATTAGGTGTTGTTTTCTTAGCATCTTCTTTTGTTAGAATCCCTACATCTTCTAATCTATTTCTTATTGAAGCTTCTTCTGTGAATACTTTTTTGTGATATTCAACTTTCTTAGTTAGCTCTTTAAGAAGTGGTCTTGCTCTCTTAATTTTCTCTGGAGTGATATCTCTCTTAACACCACCAGGGAGCATTAATGCCGGGTTAACTCTATTTCCACTAAAATCTTCTACTATGTCCATTATCATTTCACGATCTCTCCATGAGATGTGTAACATAGTATCGAATCCTGCATCATGAGCTAAGATACCATACCATAGAATGTGGGAATGAACACGTTCTGCTTCTAGACTAAACATTCGTATTAGTCTTGCTCTTTCAGAAATCTGATCTTCGATTCCTGCTAATCTATCTACTACTCGAACATAGACGTTTTGATGAACTGCGCTACAAATACCACAAGCTCTTGGAACAAGCATAGTATTTTGTCTCCAAGTTCTAGCTTCCATAGCTTTTTCAATTCCTCGAAGATTGAAACCGATACGGATATCAGCTTCAACAACCCTTTCTCCTTTTAGATGAATGATAAAGTGAGCTGGTTCTTCAGCCCATGGGTGTTGAGGGCCAATAAAGATGTGATGATCTGCTTCAGGTGGTGCATCACTCCCATCTACTAGAGTTCTAAATCTTGATCTATACGTTTCTGTCATTTTTAGTCCTCCTTTGCTATCTTCATAGTTATTTCTTTCAATTGTTCCCAAGTGTATTCCTTTCGCAATGGTCTAACGTCATCAGGCCATTTTTCTGGTAATATTAATCTTTGCAAGAATGGATGATTTTCAAAGTAAATTCCAAAGAAATCATACACTTCTCGCTCATAATAGTCTGCTGCAACAAAGAAGTCTACCATACTAGGTGTCTTTGGATTCTTTTTGTCTATCTTTGTAACAATAAAGTTTATTGGTACTTCTCTGAATTCTTCTTCTATCCTGTGTTGGATATGATAACAGACTTGAAATTCCCCTTCTTTTTCAATTCCAGATATTGTAGTTAAATGATAAATTCCAGCATCTTCACGAAGAGTTTTCATCAAATTATAAGCATTTGTTGCAGAAGAATGGACATCAAAATGTCCTTCTTCAACTTTGATAACTTCTTCTATGAGATTTTCTGGCAAAGTAACATTTAAAATTCCTTCTAATTCCTTGAGTCCTTCACTCATAAGAAATCCTCTTTAACGATTTAGTTAAATCATTTTACAGTTATTCAAAAATGTTATGCTGTGGCGTTGTAAATTTATCCTAGAAAAAATCCTGTAGAAATTCAAGAATTAGTCTTTCTTAATTAGGATATAATCATTTCCTTTGATTTTATCTGGTATTTCTTGTAAGTACCATCCTCTCGCTTGGAGAACAAGAAGTTTCGCAATTATGTTAGGTTTAATATTGTAATCTTTATATCTAAAAATTTCATCAGAGATCCACTCACCATCTAGTTCTTTTAGATAAAACCATTCATTAATTGACAAAACTCTACCAGTGTATACAACACCAAAAGATTTTTCCAATAATTCCGGTATTGATTGGATGGATGATTGAATAAGTTCATCATCTTCTTTTTCTTGAATTTCAAGGATGTCACTTAAAACTGCTGTTTTTGTTTCAAAGCTTTCTGATATCTTCGGTTTAAAAGGAGTAAGACTTTCAAAATTGGGGTACACTGCTTTTTCTTCACACAAGTATATTTTTTCCATAACTACCCTGAACTTATATCCTCTTGTAGCAAGTAGAAGTAAATAAGCAGCATCTATATTTTTTAGTTTGTAATTGCGTTTTAGAATGTTAATGCCTTCAAATGCACTTACCTTTTTTTTAGCTTCACCAGAACATTCGACATTATCTATAACATCGGGAATTAATTGTGACAAATTAGTTATGAAGTATTGATTTGTTTTTGTAGAAAAATCAATGAAAATCCTCAAAATTTGTGCATTTACGTCTTTTTCATGAAACACCATATAAATAGAAAATACTTTCACAGTATATTTAACTTGTTCGGATTTATGCAACTAAAAAATGATAATTCAATTAGCTACTAAGTATTTCTTCCCACAATTTTAGATCTTCCTTTGCTTGTTCGGGATCTAATTTTGAGATTATAAAACCAGTATGAACTAATACATAATCTCCCACTTCTAGAGCTTCGTCAAGCAAAGAAGTATCAGCTTCGCGCTTAACACCAGTAATATCAACCATTACCCTTTTCTCACTGATTAACTCGCAAACTAGACCTGGAATGGCTAAACACATTATTCTCACTTCTCACTTTCTTTAGGCTTAATTAACTCTTTTTATCTAGCAATAATTACTCCCACTTTATTTCCTCATAAGTTGCAGCTACATTACAGGTACCTTCATGACTAACCATGCATGCTCCAATAGGATGGTCTGGTCTGCAAGCTTTGTTGAAAAGTTTACATTGATGTGGCTTAGATTTACCAATTAGAATCTCATCACAAATACATCCACTTTGCAAGTCTACAGCTGCAAGTTCTGGAATGTCATATTTCTTCTTGGCGTCAATGTGGGCATACTTATCACTGATTTCATGACCTGTCATTGGAAAAACACCAAGTCCTCTCCATCTAGCATCAGATACGATATAAGCTTCATCCATTGTTCTAAGAGCTGCAGTATTTCCTTCATGCTTAACCCATCGACCGTATGTATTGTCAACAATTGGTGTTTCTTCATCTATCTGCTTAACCAAAGAAAGAATACCCATAAGAATGTCTACAGGTTCAAAACCTGCAATGGCAACAGGAAAATTATATTTTTCAGGGATAAATACGTAAGGTTTTATTCCTATAATTGTAGAAACATGGCCAGGTGCTAGATACCCTTGGAATTCAATATCCTCTCGTTGAAGAAGTAGTTCCATGGCTGGAGGTATCACCTTGTGGGAAGAATAAATACTGAAATTAGGTAAATTGGTTCGAATAACTTCTGCAGCAGTAACACATGAAGTTGTTTCAAAACCTACACTAAAAAATAAAAGATCTTTTTCAGGAGTTTCTTCAGCTATTTTAATGGCATCAGAAACACCATAAACTACTCGAACATCAACACCTCTTCCTTGAGCTTGATAAAGTGATTCTTTTGAACCGGGGACTCTCATCATATCCCCAAACGTAGTTATTGTGGAGTTATAATTATCTGCTATCCAAAGAACCTCATCAACATCTTGAGCACTAGAAACACAAACTGGACATCCTGGACCAGCAATCAAATCAATTTCTTTTGGCAATAGTGAACGCAAACCCGCTTTTACAACATCATGTTCGTGAGTTCCACATACATGCATTATTTTTATTTTATGTCCAATTTTGTTTGTTAATTGTTTGATTTTATTAATTAATGCATTCACTATTTCCTTATCTCTATATTTCTGAGCTGGTTCAGACATTATATCAAAATCCAAGTATGTTCTTTGAAGAAGGTAAAAAGTTAACATAAATAATTTCTTCTCTTGGACAAGAAAAGGATATTTTTATATATTCAGAGAATTTGAAACTTTCTATGAAGATTCTAGTTACTTACTTCTCGAAGACAGGCAATACAAAAAGGATAGCAGAGGCTATACATGAAATTACTTCTCAGAATAATGATTCAACGCTAAAAAATTTTAAAGGTCTTAAAGTTAAGGAATTAAATGACTATGATTTAGTTTTCTTTGGTTCTGCATGCCATCATGCTAATTTAGCACCACCTGTTTTGAAATTTATTAAGAAAATTCCGGGATCTCCTGTATTCAAACTTGCGGGTTTTGTTACTCATTCGACTTACCCTCCAGAAGGTTCGGATAGACATGCAGAGCTTTTTGAACAGTGGGCAGGCAAGTGTGAAAAAACATTTGAAAGACTTCAAAATGAAAAGGAAATTGATTACAAAGGTTTTTTCCGGTGTATGGGTGTTCCTTCAAAACCCATAGAAAGATTCATCCATGCGAAGATAATTACCGAAGAAGGGGAATGGGAAGAATACTTAGAGGAAGTTGTCAAGCATCCCAATGAAACAGATATAGAAAATGCAAAGGAATTTGCAAAGGAAATTCTTGAAAGATGTTAGTTATTATTGAAACTCCTTTGGAATATATATCGCAAATTTACATTCTAATGCACCAGTAAGGGGAGTTTCAATTGGTTTAACTTTAATCGATTGATCAAAAATTATGTCCCAATATTGTTTGAAATATCCCGCACTACAATGACAGAAATTTGCTGAAATATTTCCTTCTTCACCTTTCTTAATCGCTCCTCTAATCCAAGCACAGTAACAAGCGTAGTATCGTTTCATTCTTTGATCTTCAGCTTTCAGAATTTTCTGCATTTGGTATGGGATTTTTGTTACAATTATCTTATCTCCTTCTCTTTTTCCTGGTGTGATAGTTGGTGAATTTTTGACATATTCAACTACATCATTATCTATATATTGAGTATATTCTAGTGTCCCCTCATCACGATGTTTCTCTATCCTTTCAACCAATTCCTTCTTTTTCAAGCTTAGAAATTTATCAATATCTTTCAGTTTTAAGAAGTCTTCTCTATCCTTTTTAGCTGATTCAACAGGACCTACATGTAAACAAGGGGCCAACAGTTCTACTGTTTTTTCTTCTCCAAGAATTTTCTCCATCCTCTTCATTATTCCTTTAGTAAACTGGGGTTTTATGTCCGGATGAACTCCTAATGGAGGAATAGTCATTCCCTTGAAAACCTCTTCACGAATTTCTTCCCCATGTTTTTCAGCAATTCTTTGGTGAAGATTATCCATTGCATTATAACCCTCAGCTATATCAATGACTTCAATGATATAATCATATTTCTTTGTGAAATTTGCATAATGAATTATTGCCCTAAGTAAATCAAGGATTGAATCTTCCTTTTTCTTCACCAATATTTCTGTATAGTAAATAATTTTTCCTTCTGGTATCGAATCAATCTCAACTCCCTCTTTCAGAAGAAATTCCTGTAACTCTAGTAATTTTACAATAAATGTTGATGCTTGTTCTTCTTTGACATTGTTTTTCAATAGATACTCTCTAAAGGCTTCTTGATCCAAAAAACACACCTTTAATTGTTTAGTTAGAGGAACAATCACTAAAACAGTTATATTTCTTGCTGAATTTCTGGATTTGATAAACTAAGAACAATATTAAAGAAAGGAAAAATAGTTTTGGTTTCTTATTTTCCTTTTCTAGAATTAGTAATACCTGCACCAATCATTCCTAAGAGTACTAAACTCAATATAACTGCAGTATATGAGAAAGGCGTTCCATTAGTTTCTGTGTTATCTCCATTTCCATTTGGTGGTTCACACATATTATCAAATTCATCTACCCATCCACTGTTAGGTGCTATATCTACTATAGTTAAATTTGATGTACTAGCAACACCTTGAACGACATATCCTGTTCCTAGTGGTTGTTCTCTATGGATTGCTCCTTCTACATCAAATGTGATGTAATTACCTGAAATAACTGCAACATCAATATCGGGATCAGATCCAGCCCAGTTGTTTCCATCCCAATAGAAAGCCCCATCAACTTTTTCACTACCATCAGATGTAAGGTAATAACGGAATGCGTTAATATACGAATTATTTATCCATTGAGCACCATTCCAACGACAATCAAAATGAGCTACATACTCATACACATCAGTACTCCAAGTTTCTGTATCTGGATTATCATCATGCATGCTTGTATCAATCCAAATATTGTAGAATCGCCAATTATTTACACCACTGTCATTATAATATGGATTTTCATTCAATTTGAGTTGTAAGGTTGTCTTTGAAATAGTCATGTTTGTGATGTCTAGATAGGTTATGGGCACGTCACCCACACCATCTGTTTTCCATCCAGCATGAACTATATTAGTGCTGGATGTTGTTGTAACAAATAAACTAATGATAAACACAAATAAAACAATACTTTGTTTTCTCATACTAGATTATTAGATTTTTTTAGTTAAAAACCTGACTTAAACTTCAATCAAGAACAGTTTCAAATATATTTAGTTTCTATTTTTCAACTTGATTTATTTTTTCGATTAACAATTTCGCAAACTCTTCAGCTGCCACTTTGCATTCCTTAGATAAAGGTGTATTGAAATACATAAATTTAGGTTGGATACCTACATACATAGTAATTAAGTCGGGGATAGTTGGTTTAAGAAATTCTTCTAGCATTGTCAAAGACAATGTGTGAGTTGAAAGATGAAACCCACTTGAAACAGCTTCTTTAGGAAAGATAGCAATTGCTCCTGGTATTTCTTTCATATCTGCAGCATCAATAATAATGACTCTGTTTGGATTAAGTTTTTCAATCTTTCCAAGAAAATGTTCTGGTACTCTTTCACAATAGAAATTAGTTACCCATTCTGGCAATCTTTGTTTTTTGAGCAAATTCAAAACATATAGTCCAACTGCATCATCCCCATTATCTTCGTTGCCTATTCCTAGAATTGCTAATCTATCAACATTTACTAAAAAATCATCAATAGTATGAATAAATTCTTCAGTAAATTGATCATCGTCGATTTGTTTCATCTAAATCGAAACTTTGATAGTAATTCATAAGTTCTTCTCTCTTGCTACTTACAAATTCTCAATGGGAAGCTTTA
>JAEOTE010000136.1 GCA_016839945.1 Candidatus Heimdallarchaeota archaeon
AGATTTGCTTGGGGTCCTGCAGGAAGAAATTGTGGTGTTTCTCTGCCTGGAAATCATCCGTTAGTTTCTCTTCTGGGAACTCTCATACCACTGTTTAAGATACCAACAATTCTTCGAGCTTCTTCAAGTGAACCTTTCACTTCCTTCAGATTGGCAAAATCCTTATGGGAAGCTGGACTACCCAGTGAAGCTCTATTTCATCTTGTTTGTGATCACGCAACAAATGACTCATTGATTCGTAATTCGGACTTAGCAATGGTTTTTGGTAATGCTTGGATTTTAAAAGCCTATGAAAATAACACTAGAATAAAGACTTACGGTCCAGGAAAATCGAAGGTATTTGTAGACATAGATAATATGACGCCATCACTACTTGATCATTCATTAGATATTGCATTCAATAGCATCGCATGGGATGGAGGTCGTGGATGCATAAATGCTAGTGGGATTGTTTACAATAGTAAAACTAGTTATGAAGAATTTCGAGATCGACTAGCTCAACGATTTACAGATTTAGAAATCCTAGATCCAATGAATCCTAGAGCTGTTGTACCAGCTATGCAACCTGATCAAGCGAGAGGTATGTATAAGTTTATCCAAAGTAGAATGAACAACAATGTAACTGACATAACAGCTAATTTTAGAGATCACAAGGAGATGCTTTTAATCAAGGATGAGCTAGCTTACTTCTTACCAACATTGTTGGAGCTAGATGAAGAAAATGAAATGAGATGCGATGAATTCCCATTTATTTTTGGAACAATTACAAGGCCTGATGATTATCATCCTGAAGAATTAGTAGAAGATTCTCTCTCTGTTAGTTATTTAACAGATAATCCAAAAAGAACAAAGAGACTACTGGGTGATCCGTCAATAAAGAAAGTTTTCACAAATGAAGCAAGCATTCATATGGATGTAAGTGCACCACATGAAAACTTCCTAGGAGACTTCTTATTCCGTTCTAAGGCTACAAATTTCGATGGTGTGAATAATTTCCTTAAGTGAATTTTCTATAGTTTTAGATTCACTTTTTTTAATTTCTCTGAATATTGTTTTCTAAATTTCGATACTTTTGGTTCAATTACAACATTACAATAGCTTTGTGTTGGATTATTGAGAAAGTATTCTTGATGAAATTCTTCAGCTTCATAAAATTCTCTCAAAGGAGATATTTCTGTTACAATTGTATTATCCCATATCTTTTTATTTTCAATCTCACTCTTCATTTGTTCAGCAGCAATCTTCTGATCTTGTGTTTGATAAAAAATAACAGATCTGTATTGAGTTCCCACATCATTTCCTTGACGATTTAGTGTTGTTGGATCATGAGTTGTAAAGAACACTTCCAAAAGTTCCTTATAGGTTATGAGAGAAGTATCATATTCAATTTTAATTACTTCTGCATGTCCAGTTTTCCCTGAGCAAACTTGCTCATATGTTGGATTTTTAACATTACCACCTGAATAACCTGAAGTTACTTCTTCAACTCCTTGGAGATTTTGGAAGATAGCTTCAAAACACCAAAAACAACCACCAGCTAAGTATGCAATATCATTATTTTTCTTATTATCAGTCATTTTCTATCACCAATTTGGAGAGCTAAAACTTGACAGTTTACACTTTAATTTAAATTTTTTTAAATCCTAACATATACCAAAAATTGTTATGTCTAAATTTCTAGCACTAGAAATCTGTTTCCAGTAAATTTAATCATGTTATGGAAATTTTCTTTTGTTAGTTCAACACTTTCTGTGTTTACATTAGGATGAAAAGACATGATTTCAGCCCCCCAGACTGCTTTATCAATAACATAGATAACTTTCTTCTGAGTATCATTAACCAAACCTAATGGAGAAACTGCTCCAATGTCTAATCCTAAATATTTTTGCAATTCCTCTTCTGATGCAAATTTCAAAAGAGAACTGCTTAGTAGCTTTTGTAATTTTTTAAAATCCAATCTCTTTGTTGATGGAAGTGTAACAAGATAGTACTCTGTACCTTTTACATTTTTTATAAATAAATTCTTACAATGCATGCCAGGAATAAATCCACAATGAATTCTTGCTTCATCAACTGTAAAAACAGCTGGATGAGTGTGTAATTTGTACTCAATTTGATGTTCTTTCAACCAGCTATTTAGTGCTTCATCCATTTGAATCAGCTTTTATGTCTTAATACTCTTCCAGGAAGATTTTCATTCTGTTTATCTTTTTCCACTACAATAACACCATTAACAATTACATACTCTAAACCTTCAGAGATTTGGTGAGGTTCATCAAAAGTTGCTTTATCATTGATTCTTTCAATATCAAATACAACGACATCGGCATACATTCCTTTTCTTATCAATCCTCTATCAAATATACCCATTTTTTGAGCTGTTAAGCTAGTCATTTTTCTTATTGCTTCTTCAAGAGTCAATAAACCTTCTTCTTTGACATATTTTCTTATAACTCTAGGAAAAGTACCATAATAACGTGGATGGGGTTTACCATAACTCAATGGTCCATCAGGACTTATTCCCCAGCCATCGGTTCCTATTGATGTATATTTGTTTTTCATTATTCTTTTGATATTCTCTTCACTCATACTTTCAACTGTTATTTCCACTTCACATTCATTTTCTAGAAGCATGTCAAGTATAGTTTCAATGGGGTGATTCTTTGCTTTGATTTTTGTAATTTCTTCAACAGTTTTACCCTCAATATCTCTCCAACTTTCTTCTTTTACTGAAGCAACATATATTTTATCAGGTCCTGTATCCCTATACCACTCGTCATAATTTTCAGCTCCTCCTAACATATCACTTTTTATTTTTTGACGCATTTCTTTAGAAGCTAAACGCTTCATCATTTCATCAACACCCCCCTCATGACTCCATGGTGGGAGAAGAGCTGTCATGGAAGTAGCTCCTCTATTGTATGGGTATTGATCACAAGTTATATCCAGACCTCTATTGTTTGCATCTTCTACTATTCTTATTGCTTCTATAGCTTTATCCCAGTTAGTTTTTCCGGATGCTTTGAAGTGAGAAATTTGTGCTCCTCGAATTCCTGATTTTTCTACTATCTCAATAACTTCTTTGATAGCTTCAATTAATTGACCTCCCTCATTTCTTATATGAGAACAATATAGTCCATTATACTTTGCAGCTACTTTAGTTAATTCGATTATTTCTTCAATATTCGCATAAACCTGAGGAGAATAAATCAAACCTGTGCTAAAGCCAAATGCACCTGCTCGAAATGATTCTTCAACAAATTCTTTCATTTTTTCCATTTCTTCAGCTGTAGGTTCTCTATTGTCATATCCTGTTCCTCCTGCAATTCTCACAGGTCCAAAACCTACAAGAGGGATTATATTTGAGGAGATTTTGGTCCTTTCCACTTCCTCTAGATATTCATTAAAAGTTCTCCAAGTAAGCTCAGCAGGTTCAACTCCAGGTGGAGCTGACATATCAAAATCCTTCTTGAAAACATCAAAGAATTCATCACTTATTGGAGCTAAGGAGTAACCACATTGTCCAACAACAGAGCTAGTAATCCCTTGTGTCACTATTGATTGCAATCGATTATCATAGGGTATACCAACATCTGAATGACTATGCATATCAATGAAACCAGGACATACAATCAAATTTGATGCATCTATCACTTTGTTTGCTTCTTCATCAATATTGTACCATATCTTACTTATTCTATCCTCTTTTATTGCAATATCAGCTTTAAATGCAATATTTCCAGTACCATCAATAATTTTACCATTTTTTATCAAAATATCTATAGTCAATTTTCTCAAAATAGAGATTTATTTCTTGTATTTAATTTTATGGCTAACATTGCTCAAATCTAGGTTAATTTTAGAAAGTATTTCTTTATCCAAAATCTTACTATAGAAGCTGATTTCTTCCGGAGGATTAATACTAAGAAAGATTCTTAGAGTAAGTTCAAGATCAATTATATGTGCTAATAATAATCCTAGATTATTCTTGTTATTGAATAAATCATAGAAGAGTTTTCTAGTATTTTCTTTATTCAGAATTGTCCAGATTATTGCATTTTCGTCATCAATTATTTCATTAAGAAATTTTCTATAAGGAGATTTTTTATCAAACCAACTTGGTCTTGGATACGCTGCTCGAGGTAGTACTCTTACTCCCAGAAGATTTTCAAACCATCTAACTGCTTTTACTCCTAGTTGAACAATTTTGAGTCTTTTATACCATTTAGCAGTGGTTGTGAGATATGCTAATTCTTTATTCAATTCTTTAAGAACAGATAACTCAAGTTTCCTTTTTTCTCTCTCTTGATATGGGATTGTTATGTAACATGCAAAGAATTCTGGATTATAATAAGGAAATATGATATCACCAAAATTATGCATCATCCTTGGTCCACCTACTGTGTAACATCTTCCTCTTGTTTGAGCTAATAATATTTCAATTTTCATTAGAGGAGATTCAATATCCCAAAGGAGTTTGACATGTTCAGAAATATCAGTATCTATAACTTCAGTATAGGAAATTTCATCTTTCATGATTCGTTCAAAAATAGAATGGGAAAATGAGTAATTATGCAGTTTCATGTTCACCTTTAATGCTTCTTCAATAGAGTGTTTTTTGTGTTTTTCTTCAATGCTTGAGAAGAATTCCCCACCAAATTGAGTGTCACCCAAATACCCATCTATTATCATGTTAATATCTGGTTTATTATCTATTAAAGTGATCAATCCAGAAACTAAATGATTGGAAACACCTTCACTTAACCACATATGTTTGTATGCGTTATTTACAATTTTCTCAAGTGTTATAACAGCTGTATTGTGTTTAAGTTTCACTCTCTTCAATACTTTTTTAGCAGCTTGAATTTCTGGACCATCTTTAGTACTATCAAATGTAAATGCTTCACAACGTTTTTTCTGGTCGTTAGGAATCGTTGAGACTAATGTTCTTGAATCCAATCCTCCTGAAAGCATAAAACCGATTTTTTCTTCGTGTGATTCTGTAATGGTTTTTGTTAATTGCTTTAGAAGTAGTGAACATTCTTCTACAGACGATTGAATGTCTTTTTCATAATCATATCTGTTTGGAAAATTAATGTGATATGGTGCTTCTTTTATGTTCTTCAGCAATTGGTTTCTAATATCTGATTGTTCACATTTGAATATCATTACTCGATTATATGGTAGTAGAAATATGTCTTGGAATAATGTTTTTGTACCTAAGATCATATGACTATACAGATAATTAATCACAGAATCAAGATTTATTTTTTCAAGAAAATTACTATTATATTGAAGAATATATTTCAGATGTGAGGATAATATTATATTCTTTTCATCTTCTGCCAGGTAGATAAAATCAAATCCGAATGGATCAGTAATTATTTCCAGTTCATTATTCTGGGAATCAAATGAAAAGAGCTGAGAAAATCCAACTTGCTTATCTCTAAAAGGTTTAACTCCTTCATTTAAAATAGGATATTTTAGTACATTAGTTGCTAAATAGCATTTTGATCCTTCTTTAGAAAAAATGTAATTTGAGAGAAAATCACCTACTAAAATTCGAACATTCTTGAATTTGAGATCCTCTTTTAATTCGGCTTTTTCAGGAAAAAGAGATAGGATTTCTTTGCTGTTTATGTTAACTTCTTTTCCTTCTTTTGATATCAAAATCAAGAAATGAGTCATCAATTTTTTTGAGTTTAACATTGTATAAAAGAATTCCGTAAAATTCTCTTCTTGCTTATAAACCGTTTTTCGGATTATGTTAGTAGAGAAGATAGAGAGAGTTATAATGACTTTAGATTATGATACATATAGTCAAATTATCCTTGGAACTGTTACGAAGGAAAATACATTATTGATTTTACCTCCCAATTATAGCACTAAAAGGATAACTAGAATTCTCATGGATTATTTCTCTACATCAGAACCAAATCATAAGGTAGCTATTCTTTATCCTGATATGAAGAGACGAGAGATTGTTGAATCAAATGAAGCACAATCTTCAAATGGTCCAAAAATTAGTATAATAAAATCAACTTCAGTAAAAGTACGAAAGGAACAGTATGTAAACTCTGATGTTATTATTATGACTCCTCATCTCTTGAGGAATGACATTTTTAGACAATTAGTATCGCCTAAAGATTTTAGCTTAATTATTGTAGAAGATGCTCATTTAGCTAAAGGAAAACATGCAATTGTGAAACTGTTTGAAATTTTTCATCAAAACAATATATTTGTTCGAACAGTAGGATATACATCCTTCTTTTTCAAGGACTTTCAAGAAATAGACGATGTATGTAATAACCTTCTAATCACTAAAATTGAGTTTGGGAAAGAGAAAAGTTTCATTCTTACATCTCTCGAATCCAATTTTAATGAAAAAGTTATCACAGTTCCAATTAACAAACCAATGTATAATTTTTGTTCAGAATTAAATAGATACATTAGAGAATATCAATCATTTCTTAAGAAAAAAGGTGTGAATAAACCACTTACTGTGAGAAGAGAATTCCCTGATTTCATAATGCAAATTCGTAAAGAGTACAATCATGATCAACAAAGAATTTTGATAAGAAAAGCTGTTGAGTTGATTAATTTTCAGACTTTGAAAGAACTGGTTGAAGCTTCTGGAGTAAATTCAGCTATAAAATATCTAAACAATTTAGAGATGAAAAATAAGGAAACCAAAGGAGATGAAAAAGTAAGTAGCCTTCATAGTAGTTTTGTTAGAACACCTATTTTTCGGGAATTATTGGTAGAACTAGAAACAATGGCTGAAAAAACGGATCATCCTAAATTTCAGCGATTAGTTCAACTAGTAAATGAATTGAAAGAGAAAAAACAATTTTCAAATTTCTTTATCATTGTGAACAATAAAACAGTTATTAAGAACCTTTCATCATTTTTGAAAAATTCAGGATTAGATAATGCTATTTTACCGAAGAATCAAACAAAGGAAAGAGAAAACACTTTATCAAAATTCCTAAAAGGGGAAATCAAAATCCTTCTCTCTACAAAGCTTCTTGATTTGAAAGCTGATGCACTTATTTTCTTTAACAATCCTGTGAAATTCAGCGATTATCTTGAAAGAAAAAACAAAGATAGTGATGTATACATCTTATTAACTCATCGTTCAAATGAAGAAAGAGTTTTTCACAAATTCAGAAATAAGGAAAAAGTTGTTGGTAAAATATTAGAAGATTCAAGATTAAAACAGCGATTAATTCGAAATCAACAGATAATATTTAAGAAAAGAATAAACGAACAGATGGATTCCAGAACTAAAGCTATGGTAAATGTTGTAAGAGTGCTTCAAAAGGGGAGAAAATATCAGCCTAAGGGTGATGAATAGTTTATAGAAAGAGGTAGAGAATTTTGCAGCAAATAAGTCAAGAAGAACAAAGCTGGGAGATTGCCAAAATTCTATTTCCCTATAAGAAAATGAAACTTCCTCAGAAGAAAATCATTCAATCTATTCTTTTTTCTACTCAACCAACCCTAATAAGCTCACAAATAGGAGTTGGAAAAACAGCTGCAATTCTTACAGCTCTACTTGCTCTAAAAAAACCAGATGAAAAAATAGTTATTTTTGTTAGAACTAAAGCTCAGATTAATGTATTTCTTAGAGAACTGTCAAATATCTACAAACAGATTACACAACATTGGGATATACTTAGTAGTCATTTTCAGAATTTTCCAGTTTTCATTCCATTTTTAGGAAAAAACGAATTATGCTTAAAAGCAAGAAAAGGCTACCCAAGTGAGATATATACACATATTTGCAATTTAACTCGTTGTCCGTTGAAAGCAAAAACTCAGAGAGTTACAAAGGAGGATATTTTGGAATCAGTTAAGAATCTATTCTATACTTTTTCTAATTTAATCTCAAAAGAAGATATTCTTGATAGTTTGAATTCCGAGAAATATTGTCCGTATTTCTTTTCTTATTTTCTTCTACAAAAAGCAGATGTTATTGTAACAAGTTACCCATTCTTAGAGAATAAAACTCTCTTTACAAGACTATTTTATAGTATTGGGATTCCATTAAATAAAATACTAATCGGAATAGATGAAGCACATAATTTGTATCAACCCATCTCTCAAGAAATTAACAAGACATTTGTTGAAAATGCAATGAATGAGTTTCCTCATGAGGTTTTTTCTAGACTAATTGAATTAACTGAAAAGAAACAAATAATTCAGAGCAATTTTGTAGAACAAGATCTGAAAGGATTGGAAGAGGATCTGTTTAGTTTACTGCAATCACAGATAATGAATAACCGATTACCAGCCATGAATGCATATTTAGTATATCATTTCTTAATCTCATCTCTCAATAAAACTCTAGTTTCAGATATGCAAAAGATTTCGATAGTCAATATTAAACCTTCAGAAATTTTATCCAAGTTCAAGGATACAAAAAGACTTGCTCTAATGTCTGGATCCTTCGAACCTATGCGTTCTTTTCAACAAATTTTCAATTTACCAAACTCAAGGATCTTGAGAGTCTTCCCTCCTAAAGAGGAAGTTGAAGGAAGATATTTTGTTTTGTGTAATCAGAAATTAAATGCAAAATATGAAAATAGAACAGATGAATATTATATCTTAATTAGTAGCACTATTCATAATCTGTTTGATGTAATTGATGGACATACACTAGTATTTGCGCCTAGTTACAAGTATATTGAAAAAATAGAAGAAATAGGGGTTCTAAGACCTGATATTGTTGAAACACAAGATATGGATATCACAACACTTCAAGCAATAGTTTCATCTTCAGAAACAAAAAAACTGATTCTTTGTGTAACTGGAGCTAAGATTGCTGAAGGAATTGAATTCACTATTCAAAATAGAAGTCTAATAAAAGGGATTATAGTTTGTGCTTTACCATATCCTCCTCCATCTGAAGAAAGTAAATTGATTTATGAAGATCTTCTTTCACAATTTGGACCTCAAATTGCTAGAGAGTTTACTGTTGTTATTCCAATGGTTCAAAAATTAACTCAAAGCTTTGGAAGGGCAATTAGGAACAAAGGTGATAAAGCTGTTCATATTTTATTAGACCCAAGAGGTACCAAGTTTACTAAGGATTTTAGTTTTGAAAGACATAAATCTGTTAAAACATTAAAAGGAAAAATAACGCAGTTTTTTGATTAACAGATTATTTTTTGTAACTAATCTATATCAAAATTTCGAACAGTTATAATGCCATAAACATCTATTCCAGTGTGGCAAGTAATTATGAACCCAACATAGAATTCTTCTATTCTCTTTATTTTAGGTATTTTGATTTCCTCTATTATTCTATTAAACATTTTTTGATTTTCTCTTGGTTTAGTATTTGCTCTCCATACAAAGATTTCATCATCATCTTCATAGTAGTTTTTCAGTAGCGATGCTAGCTTTTTTATCGTTCTTTCAAATCCTACCTCTTTATCAATCAAACCAAGCTCTCCATCAACAAGAGAAAAAATCGGATATGCATGGATTATATCTGCTAGAAGGTATCTCAATCTGCTTATTCTTCCTCCCTCATAAAGCTTCTTCATATCAGATACTGTGAGTAAGACATGAACATCATTATCTCTGAATTCATCTAATTTCTCAATTAACTCTGAAATTGACACTCCACCCTTTACAAGCTGAGCTGCTTTTATTGCTATTGTTCCTAATACTAACGAAACACCTTTTGAATCATATATTTTTATCTCAGGACCATCAGGATTTTGTTTTTTGTATTGTTTAGCAGTTGTCGTACTTGCACTGTAGAATCCTGAAAGTTTCTCACTAACATTTACAATTAAAAGATAGTCATATTCCTTATTTTTCTCAATAACTTCCCAGATAATTTGCTGAGATGGAACACTTGTGTAAGATCTTTCCGATTTATCTATCGCTTCATAATAGTCATGCGGATCTATCGTTCCATCATCTAGAATCTCCATTTCATCTATTACTACATTAGCTGGGATTATATCAATATCATATTTTTTCGCTAAATCAGGTGGAATATTGGAAGTAGAGTCTGTAATGATTTTAATTCGCATAAAAGAATCAAAAAGAGCTAAAATAAAAAATTTTAGTGTTTCTTGAATAAATATCTACGAAAAATGTAGAAAGATTCTTACTATATTTAATTGTGAAACAAAAACATTACGTGGATTTTTGGAATAGGAGCTGTTTTTATTATAGCTGGAATTCTGTTGGTAGAAATCAAAAGAAGTAGAAATCTGATAACTGAAGATGTAAATATTGAATAGATCTATGATTTTGTTAAAGAGAAACATTTTTTGAATAGTTAGAGATTATCTATTAGTGATATTATGAAGAAATTTGAAGAAGATCTTTGCATTCATAAAGATAATTTCTTAGTTGTTCAAACCAAAGAAGTTCAATTTAATAATCCTATAGTCTTTGTTACATTCCCATCTCCAGGAATTATCGGGCCTATAATTGCAAGACAAATGATTGAATCACTTCAATTGGAAGAGATTGGATTTTTCAAGTCTGATGCTTTAAGTCCAGTAACAATTTTCATGAATAACATATTGAAACATCCCTACTTGCTTTACAGTAACAAAGAGGGTACAATTTTACTTGTAGCTATAGAATATCCTATCCCTCAAGAAGCGTATTTGGTTGTAGCTGAAGGACTTCTTAGTTGGCTAGAGAAGCATCTTGATGCTAAAACTATAGTTTGTTTAGATGGAATACCTGTTAAATTAAAGCCTGAACAACCAATTGTAATAATTGCAGCAGAAAAAGAATTAGCTGATGAGCTTAAAGAGTATGGTCTTGAATTGTACGAAAATGGAGTCATTCTTGGTATGTCAGGAGCGATTACTTCTGAAGCTCTCTTACGAGACATAATAGGTATAGTCTTGATGACACCTGCAACTACAGATTTCCCAGATCCTGCTGCAGCTGTTAATATTATCAATGTTCTCAATGATTATTATACGTACAATATCAGCACAGAACCTTTGATGAAAGAAGCTGAGAAAATAAAAGAACAACTTGCAATGATTGCGGAAAGACAACAAGCTATTCAACAACCCACTGCACCTCCTCCTAAAAGGCTTAGAGAAGGGTATGTATGATTATTTCTTTTTCTCCCTATTTTTTTCTTTATCATCAAACGTTTATCATTATCTAGTTTGATTTTGCAATGAACCACATTTTATAAATAAGTAGAAAAAATATGATTAAAATGGATCTCTTTTCAAGGATAGCTCATAAATATGATAACATCGTTGGAGCTTTCAATTTCGAGGAGATTGGAAGATCTTTACCTTTGGAAAAGGAGGATCTATTACTTGATTTTGGTGGAGGAACTGGGAGAGCAGCAGAACATTTAGAAGCTGTAGTAAATGGTTGTATAGTTCTAGATAGATCATACGAAATGCTTAAGCAAGCAGCTAAGAAATCTATTCAATCACACCTGGTTCAAGGATTAGGTGAATCTCTTCCCTTTCGAAAAAATTCAATTAAACAAATCTTTGTAAATGATACACTTCACCATATTAAGAAACAAAGAGAATCTATAGAAGAGTGCTATAAAGTCTTAATCCCTAAAGGAAAATTAATTATCAGAGAGTTTGATAGAAGAAAGTTTCGAGTAAAAATACTAATTTTCTTTGAAAAAATCTTACGTTTCGGTAGTAAATTTTTCTCTCCAAAAGAGCTCCAAGGTTTATGCCATGAAATAGGTTTTAACACTAAATTCGTTCCTTTAACAAAAAGTAAATACCTAGTTGTTAGTATGAAATAATCCCAAAAAAAGAATAATGGTTTGATTCCAAAAAGACTTTAATCTCGGATTTCTGTTTTTTCTATGATGAGAAAAAAAGTGTTTGTTACTAGAAAAATTCCATATGAAGGGATTCAAATCCTAACAAAGTTTTTTGATGTAGAAATCTTTCCAGAAAATCGTCCAATTTCCAAAGAAGAAATTCTTTCTGGAGCAAAAGGTTGTGATGGATTATTACCTCTTTTAACCGATAAAATTGATGCAGAAATAATGGATGCAACTGGAATTAAAGCTATTGCTAACATGGCAGTTGGCTATGATAATATAGATGTTAAAGCTGCTACTGAAAGAAAACTACCAATTTGTAATACTCCAGGTGTTCTTACTGATGCAACAGCTGATCTCACACTAACATTGATACTAAGTCTTTCTCGAAGAATAGTTGAAGCAGATAAATACCTTCGAGAAGGTAAATTTGTTGGTTGGGATCCAATGTTATGTTTAGGAGGAGATTTCAAAGATAAAATATTAGGAATTATTGGTTTTGGAAGAATAGGTAAAGCAGTTGCTAGGAGAGCTTATGGATTTGGCATGACAATTTTGTATCACAGTAGAGCGCGCTATGAGAAAGAAGAAAACGAATTAGGAGTCAAATATGCATCCTTAGAGGAACTACTTGAAAAATCAGATTACGTTAGTATTCATACTCCTCACACTTCTGATACTCATCATCTTATTGGAGAAAATGAATTGAAAAAGATGAAACCAACCTCCTATTTGGTAAATACCTCAAGAGGAAAAATCATTGAAGAAGATAAACTCGTTTCAGCTTTGAAAGATGGAGAAATAGCTGGTGCTGGATTAGATGTATATTATAATGAACCAGTAGTTCATCCAGGTTTAATAGAACTTCCTAATGTAATTTTATTACCTCATATCGGCAGTGCAAGTTTAGGAACTAGAACTAAAATGGCTACAATGGCAGCTAACAATCTAAAAGATGCTTTACTAGGTAAAATCCCGAAAAACATTGTAAATCCAGAAATTTATCAATAAATTTGAATGTTCAATTACTCAAATAGCTCAGGTCTTGAATACTCCTTATCATTAATTTTCATTTTAGAAATTGGTAAATAATAATGATCTATTCTTTCATCTGGTTGAAGTCTGATATGAGCCATTCCTATAAACTTGTCAGCAACCGTTGGGCACAAAGGATCTTTAGCATTAGGATTTGTTCCTATTCCTAATTGAACAATCTGAACACTCTCATTTTCTATTAGTTCTTGAAGGTACTCTCCAGCTTTTCCTCCTCCTACAACGTCTACAAGTCTACTATCATTAAATGAAAGTGTTAGAAGCTGTGTTAATTCATCAATCCATCCTGGAAAAATACGCAGATTACCATTTATCATACAGTTTCTTTGGTTGTAATCCATCATAAGAGTTATTTCTCCTGCAGGAAGATTACTGAACATTCCCTTTTCATTTGCGAAACCGCTTTCCCATAACCAATCGATAGGTTCTAGAAATTCAAGTGTTAAGTGACTACCAGCAACATCAAAAATTTCAATTTTCTTTGCACCTTGAACAAGAGAAAAGAGTTTTGTTGTTACCTCTTCCATTTTATAATAGTCAACATCAAGTGGACCATCTGGATAGAAAATTTCAACTGGTACTAAAGGAGCAGATATATGTCTGAGTTGTCCTTTTTCTAATGGCTCTGTTACAACTGGGACATCGGTTAGAGAATATTCAGTTAAACTTAATACAATATCAGCATTGTTTATTTTTTCTTTAAGCACAGAATCATCTGGATTTTTATAATGTTCATAAGTAGGTTTCATACTGTATAATTCTACATGATTTCTTCCAAAACTTTGTATTATTTCACAAATTCTTTTAGCTAGAATATTTCTTGATACCATTGACTCCATTAGATCAATTGGTTTTTGAGTAAAATCTTCAGCTGAAGGATAATCACTGATAATTAATATCTTCTCGTTGTCTCTAACATCCCAAGCTTCCTCTAATAACCTCTTAACGATTGGTGTGATACTATCGCTTAGGATCGAAACCATTTTACCATTTCTACAATGAATTCTTAAGCATAAAAACATTAGTCTAAAGGAAATTGGGATTAAGGATGCTTGTGAAAGCA
The DNA here is from genome assembly GCA_016839945.1 of Candidatus Heimdallarchaeota archaeon. Lineage (GTDB taxonomy): Archaea > Asgardarchaeota > Heimdallarchaeia > Heimdallarchaeales > Heimdallarchaeaceae > UBA460. Next base: position 13,917 of record JAEOTE010000136.1, read on the forward strand.
TCTAAGCATGGTTTTAGCAAAATTATCTCTTGAAATACATTTTCTACAATCAATGCATGAAGCTTTTTCTTGACCTTTCTCTAATAATTCAACAAAATTTGGTTCATTTATGAAAGGTTTACTCATAGAGATTAGATCCACAATATTTTGGTTTAGCAAATTATCCATTGTCTTTCTAGTTCTAATACCATCAACTAAAGCCAAAGTCATTCCTGGAACAGCTTCTCTAATTTTCTTTGCATGACCACCCCAAGTTGGTTCTTCATACCCAGACCCTTCAGGAGCTTTTCCTCGACTTTTACGTATTTCTAGAACTTGTTCAGGACCACCTCCAGAAATTTCTAGGATATCCAGCTTCTTCTCTTTTAATATTCTCGCAATTTGAATAGAATCTTTTATTGTTAACCCATTGTTTTCAGCAAAATCATCACAATTTAACTTAACGCTAATAATAACATTGGGTCCTATCTTCTTTCTAGTTGCATTATATATGTCAGTGAGTAGACGAATTCGATTTTCAAAGGAACCACCATATTTATCTTGTCGATGATTTACTATATCAGACATGAATTGACTATTTAAGTAACCATGACTCCCATGCAGCTGTACTCCATCAAATCCCGCAGTAATTGCATTTTCTGCAGCAATACTAAAGTTTTCAATTATCTCTTCTATTTCTTCCAATGAAAGTTCTCTTGCTTCCCATTTTTCTGTAACATATTTGGATGCAGTTACCCTATCATTTATGCTTGTATATCCTGCGTGATTTAACTGAGCAATTATTTTAGAATCATAAGAATGAACGATATCTGTTAGTTCCTGCATTCTTGGGATATGTTTCTCTGAACTTAATCCTGATTGACCAATATGTGCTTTCCCTTTTTCAGAAACATAAGAATGTCCTTTGATAATTAACCCAATCCCTCCTTTTGCTAATTGTCTATAATATTCAATAATTGGATCTCTTAAAATCCCTTCTTCATCACTCCAATAGGAGGTTGTAGGAGATCTGATAAATCTATTTTTGAGAGTTAAATCTCCAATAGAGAATTTTTCAAATAACAAAGACATGAAAAGAAAAATTAGTTTAAGTAAAAAAAGATTACTAATCTCATTTTCTTCATAATAATTTCTAAGATTGTTGTTTGAGAGTTTAACAACAATTATAAATTAAAAATAAGCATTTTATAACAGGAAAGCATTTGGTTGGTTTTTAGTAATGAATAAATCAGAAAAACCATCTCATAAAAAAGAGGATAATATATTTCGTTTAATGTTTGAAGACTCTCTTGATGCAATGTTTGTTACAACAAGAGATGGAACCATTAGGGAAAGTAATAAAGCATTTGTTGATTTATCCGGCTATTCAAAAAAAGAATTGCATAGTATAAATGTAGTTGAATTGTATGCAGATGCTAATTACAGAGAAAAATTCCAAGATAATATAGAGAAGGAAGGATTTATCAGTAATTTTGAATTTAAATTCAAAAGGAAAGATGGTTCAATAAGAGATTGTTTAATTTCAGCTACAATCTTGTATAAT
>JAEOTE010000137.1 GCA_016839945.1 Candidatus Heimdallarchaeota archaeon
TCAAAGCAATTGAAAGAAACCTAGAACAAGTTGTTTATTCCATTATTATTGGAGATCCTGTTTATGTTGTTGGTGATAGACTGTCTGTACGTTTAGTAATAGATACTCTCTCAATATATTTACAGCATTATAGTACGGATACTAGAGAATGGGTTATTGTTGATGAAATAATTAGGGATGAGAATCTTATTTCTGACTCTAGACTTTTCGGGATGTCGTTTTCAACATTTGAAACTCTATCAAATATGAACAAAATAACTGAGAAGGAAACTATAATCAATTTAGAAACTGGTATAGTAGAAGGATCAGATGAGAGTAATTACTTCTTGAATATTCTTGAAGAAAATAAGAGTAAAGATATTGAAAGATCTTCTGTTTTGATTTTCCATGAACTAAGAAAACTTGTTGATATGGCTTTCATTATAACATCTTTCTCTTTAGTTGAAGAGGAAGAAGCTCAACAAAAATTAAGAGAATTTGTTCAACATTCTCCATACTCTCCAAGTTTCACTAAGAAAGCAATAGAGCTAGCCCAAAAATGCAATAATTTAATTAATTATTTAATTTAATGAAGAATGTTAATCTTGACAATTTTTCTTTTCTAATGTTTTATAAACACCCATGCACAAATTGAAATTAGAAGAGAGGATCGACAGATTGTTTCAGCAATGAGAAATCTTTCTTCGCAATTAGTAGAGCACTTATAAGTGCTTAAGAAAAAAATACGCATCAGTTGGAGATTTGAAGTGAAAGAAGAAATGAATGATGAAATTATAACAGAAAAATTAGAACATATAGAAACTGATTTCATTGAATCAAATATTGAGGAAGGAAATGGAAAAAATGTTGTTAAAGTAAGAAATTTAACAAAATCATTTGGTCCAGTTATGGCTGTAAACAATGTATCTTTCGAAGTTAGGAAAGGAGAAATATTTGGTTTGCTAGGCCCTAACGGAGCTGGAAAAACTACTTGTGTAAAACTTCTTTTAGGTTTATTAGAACCAGATCATGGAGAAATCGAAGTTTTCGGACTTGATCCAGGTAAGGATGAGATTACAATCAAGAATAATATTGGTTATGTCTCAGAAGAACCACTAATTTACAAATCGATGACTCCTAGACAACTTTTTGATTTCATCATTTCTATTCGCAATCTAGACGAAGCTGAAGCTCAAGATAAATTAAGATACTATTTTGATAGTTTAGAAGCTTTACAATATTATGATAAGCTTATTGCTACACTATCACGTGGTAACAAACAAAAAATGCAGGTCATTGCATCTTTAATTCATGATCCTGATTTGTTAATCATGGACGAACCTCTTACTGGTTTAGATGCAAAATCAGCAAAAGTAGTAAAAGAAATAACTGAACTACATACTGATAGAGGAGGGTCTGTAATTTTCTCAACTCATATCTTAGAAGTTGCAGAAGAAGTATGCGATAGAATAGCTATCATTAATCACGGGAAATTAGTAGCTATTGGAACAATTGAGGAACTTTCAAAAATGGCTAATAAAGCTGGAGCTGATCTTGAGGATATTTTCCTCAGATTAACAGAACAAGATGAATCAGTAAACAAAATAATCAATGATCTTCGAAAGATGATGAAAAATAACAATAAAAAGTAAGAGGGAAAAAAGTGCAAAATATTGAACTTTACAAACTTTCCAAGAAAGTCTATAGAGAAGGAGTTTTTCATTCACAACTTCAATCAGCTGGTAGCAATCAAGCAAGATTTTTGGAAAGAGTTGAAAAGGATAAAATAGCAAGAATGCCTGATATGATCTTAAAGTTCATGTCAGCAATATATATTGGAATTCTGTTTATTATCCCTCTCCGATCTTTTGGAGAAATTTATGGGTCATTATTATCCGGTACAAGTATTGAATGGGTAACATTAGTTGGAGGAGGTTCAATTGGTGCTTTTTTGCTCTTTCAACCTATTATTTTGTTGGTTTTTTCAATAACATTCGTTTGGGGATTAATGTCAGGAGGTCCGTATGAATGGGTAAATACTCTCCCTTTTGCTAGGAAGGATGTTGAAAAGCTCGGTTTGTTTACATTCTTTAGAAGTATGAATGTTCAATTAATTGTTATGGCCCTTGTTTTACCAATAGGTTCAATTGTAAGTATATATTTCTTCTTAGGAGAACAAATTAGTATTGTTAATTGTACAATACTAGTTATATTCAGTATAATACAATCATTCGTAAGCATAGTTTTCTACCTAAGCATTGCAGTTATCCTTGGGCGTAAGTTAGCAGGAGTAATGGAAGAGCATGAAGGTGGGAGTAAGAAAAATAATATTATCAGAATAGGAACTATGGTTCTCTATCTGATTGTATCAATGTTAGCAATGTATACGATACAAATAGCAATGGATAAAATTCCACTATTATATGCTTCAGAATCTTTATCACCTCAAACAGCAAACATCATTAATATAGTTCTTAGTTTCGTAGCCTATCCATTTTCTAGTAGTTATATATTAACAGGAACAGTTATTGGTTTTTTTGAAATTCCACCTTTAGTAGTAATAGGTTCAGTGACTGGTTTCATTTTGTTTGTAATATTAACAATCTTTGTTTTTTCTAAAGCTCTTAGAACATTGAGATCAATAACATCAACGGATATTAAGTTGCGAGATGTTGAAGAAAGGAAAATAGAACTAGATGATATAGTTGCAAAGAAAGTAACTCCAGTTAAAGCATTCTTCAAAAGAGATTTATCAATAATTACAAGAGAAATGCAAGGAATAATGTATCTAATTATGCCTATAATGATTCCAATCTATGGTGCAATAGTTCCTTTAGATTTTCAATCAATTGGATCTTATGGTTTATCAGCAAACTTTCTTGTGTTAGTATTCTATATTATCATGACATCTTATATGTTAATAGTGGGTTTAACTAACATAGAAGCAGGAGGAGAGACTATAACGGCTTCAATGCCTATAGTTGTTCGAGATCAAGTCAAAGCAAAAATACCTTATTTTTTTGGAACGATTTTGTTAGCATATCTAAGTTGGTTTTTGTTCGCTATAAAGTATCCAGAATTTTGGATATTGTTGAGGTTTGGCCTTCTTTATCTTCTTGCGATACCAATAATAGGAATAGCAGGTTTATTCTTCAAAGCAGCTACATTTGGAAAGTTGAAAAATAAATTCGTTTTAGAAGAAATTCAAAATAAATATAAGTTTCTTAAGTATGTTATTGGCTTTATTTTTGTTGCAGTTTTAGCATATGGTTTTGCTTTAATAGGAGGTTTCCTTGGTTATTGGATCATGTTTGGTGTAGAAATTGTTTCACTTGCCCTGTTATCTGTAGTATTTCATTTCATGTTTCCAAAACTAAAGACATAGCAACTTAAGAGCTAGTTTTTTTTTATTCAGAGTAAATATTAAATACAAGCTGATAAGGCAAATCTCTAATGAAAATATTACTGACTGGAGCTTTCGGAAATGTTGGTGAAAGCACTTTAACAGAGCTCATAGCTCAAGGATATACAGTACGATGCTTTGATAAGAAAACAAGGAAAAGCAAGAAAATTTATCGTATTATGAAAAAGAAAGGTTCTTTTGAAATTATTTGGGGTGATATTCGAAATAAAAAAGATGTAGAAAAAATAGTTCAAGGTGTTGATTATGTTATACATTTAGCAGCTATAATCCCACCAGAAGCTGATAAGAAAGTTCAGTATGCTGAAGAAGTAAATGTTGGAGGGATGAGTAATCTTGTTGAAGCTGCTGAGAAACTCGAAAAAAAACCTCGGATAATTTTTACTAGTTCTTTAGCAATTTACGGTGCAAAGATGCATATTCCTCCCCCAAGATATGTAACAGACGAAATCAAACCTCTTGATCATGATCTTTATGCTTTTCAAAAATGGGATATGGAAAAAGTGCTAACAACTAGTTCATTAGAATGGTTCATTCTTAGACTTACTGCGGTACCTTCTCTAAGAATGCCAATGAATATTCCTCTTCTCATGTTTGAAGTTCCTTTTGATCAAAGAATGGAATCTATTCACTCTTGGGATGCTGGTCTTGCATGTGTTAATGCTATTAAAGCTTTTGAAAATCATAAGATAATGAATGTTGCAGGAGGAGAAAAATGTAGGATGACAGGGGGCGATTACATTTCTAGATTGCTTACAGCTTTTGGTGTAGGTCCAATACCAAGAGAATGTTTTAAGGAACCTAAGAATGAGGATGAGTGGTTTCATACAGATTGGCTATATACTGATGACTCTCAAGAATTACTTCGATATCAAAGACATACTCTCGAGGATTTTGCTCAAGAGTTTGAAAGAAGAATAAGAATTAGAAAATTCTTAATAAGTTTAGTTAGTCCTTTAGCAAAATTAGTACTAATACTAAGATCCCCTTATTATTTTAAAAATAAAAGAAACAAAAGGAAAGGTTAGTATAGTATTTTCATATATCTAGGTTGGAACATACCAATCATTATTAGTTTTAATTTCTTCAACAAACCAATTGGATTTATTGAATCAAACCTTTCTTTGAATGTTCTTTCAGGAGGACCTATCGTTATTCTAAAAGCACATGCTTTATCATACATACACTCAATACAATTTTTTCTAAATCTTTCACCTTCTTCAAGTAATCCCTCTCTTGCTATTACTTCTTCAAAAGCTGTAAAAGGTTCAATATTTCCTTTAAAATCATCTAAGAGTAGCTTGAATCTATTGTTAAACAAATCGGAAAATAGTCTAAGTCTATTCTTGAATTCACTCAAAACATCTTCAGGATCAGTATATAGAATCACAGTTGTATTTTCTGTTGGAAAAGTCAGAGCTTTAGTCTTTTCTAATTGAAATTCGTGAAATTGATCAGGATTAGCTTCATCAAACATTAACATTGCGTTCATTAATGCTGAATTAAGTAAAGTCTCATCAGCGAAAGTACTGTCCTTGGATAAATTCAAACAATCCATGCCAATATGACACATTAGGGATCTAGCAAAAAGAGGAATTCCACTAGGGTGTGTAATTATGATATTATGAATCATTTGGTACTTTTCTACATTCATGCTTTATTTCTTTTATGGTTTTTAAAAAAAACTCTATCTTACCTCAGTCATTTCAATTACCCGATTCTCTAACCGAGAAACATCAGCTGCAAAAGCCATAAGATGTGATTCTAAAGCATTTCTAGCAGTAGTTAGTTTCGCTTTTCCCTTTTCGTCTCTTACACTCGAAAGGAAAGTTTCCAATAATCCATCATCTCCTCCACCATGCCCCTCATCTAATTTTATTCCTCGAAAGATTTCTTCTGTTCCATTTAGAGAATCATAAACAGTTATTTTTGGATCTGAAATAAGAAAATCTCCAACAATAGTTCCTTTTGTACCATCAATTCTAAACGTTCTCCCTTCTTCATGAGAAAATCCATGCATGGTAAAAGTTGCTGTTACTCCATTTTCAAATTCGATATCTACAGTTTGATGATCCACAACATCATGATCGCCAATTGCATAAACACACTTGCCATAATCCGTCTCTTCTAAAGCTTTTATTCTTCCTTCAATTGAGCGATCTTTGGAGATGACACTTATTGGCCAACCTTGATAATCTTTTAGTTTTTTGAATGGAGGAATTTTTGTTAGTTTTGGAAACTTCATTATCAAGTTAGAAAAGAGTTTTTTCAAGTTTCCACCTTTTCTGTAAATATGTAAAAACGGTAAAAGATCTAAATAGAGTCTTGGAGCATAATACAAACATGAATCAGAAACTGGACAACCATTCAGACATCTTTCAGGAGCTCCTTCTGGTTGATTTTCTCTTCCAAATTGCGTTTGTTTTCCAAAGGAATTGAGTTTCAAAGCAGGACTACTAATTAACCAAAATAACAGATCCATATCATGACACGATTTTGCTAATATCATTGGATTTGCTTTATCTCTATTATGCCAATTTCCTCTAATATATGAATGAGCATAATGCCAATAAGAAACATTTTCTCTCCATGATATGTTAACAATTTCTCCTACTCGTTTTGATTCTAAGATTTCTTTTAGTTGCATAAAATATGGAGAATATCGTAAAACATGACAAATCTGAAGTAATTTTCCTGTTTCTTCGGAAATTTTTACTAATTTCTTACAGTCTTCGATACTAGTTGCCATAGGTTTTTCTAATAATACGTCATATCCTTTCTTCATTGCAAAAATTGCAGGTTCAGTATGCATTTGATCTTGTGTTGCGATAATTGCTATGTCTGCTAACTGCTCTTCTTCAAGAATATCTTCCCAACCAGAAAAGCATTGGCTAGATTCAAGTTGATGTTTTACCATAATTATATTCTTACGTTCTTCTATGGGTTCTGCAACTGCAACAACTTTCATCTGTTCTGGAAATCTCAATGCATAATCTGCATAAGTGTCTCCTCCTCTATCTCCTGCACCAATTATTATAGCAGTAATTGTTTTTCCTTCCATTTATACAACGACCTACCATGCATTAATCGAAACAAGACATATAAAATTCTTATCAATATGATTGTCTTAAAAGAATTCTGGACCTAATTTCTCTTCTAAATATGTCAAATCGTTATTGTCTCTAATAAAAGTTCCAAGGTTTCCAATTCTTAGATTCGTTAAACCAATTTCTCTCATTCTTAAGATGCTTTGAACAATTTCCTCTTTTTTTGGTGGTCTGTAAATAGGTTTGTCTAACTTGTAACATGGAAAGAAAGCTAATAGTGTTGTTGGAATTGTTGGATCTACATTCGAAATTAATTCTGCAATTTTTTCATGCTCATCGGTCTCTACAAAGAAGGGAATGTAAAGAGTTAGTATCTCCAAAGTGAATCCGTGATCTATGATTCTTTGTACACTTTCTAAGATTTGTTCATTGCTTGTTCCACATAGTTTCTTGTAGGTTTCTTCTGTATAAGCTTTAATATCTAACCAAAATGCATCTATTCCTCCAGCTGCATAGGTTTCCAGATTTTGAGGAGTTAATCCGTACCCATTAGTTTCCAGAAGGATCCAAAAATCATCAAGTTCTTTCTTGATTTTCTTAGTTACTTCTAAATAGAATTCCGGTTTGCACATGATATCTCCTCCTGTAAAAGCTGCAATGTTTCTAGCTGGTCCAAAACCTTGAGGACTAAGTACTACTTGTTCAGGTTTAAGCTTCATTGGGCATCCTTCTGATTGCTCACCATATAAAACACATGATCCACAATGTCTACATAAACGATGAGCATGCCAACTTGTAGCAGCTTCTCTTGGTTCGTAAACTGTAATGTGTTTACTATACTCTAAAGTTGCTTTAGCTATCTGATCTGTACTCATCCATTTTCCACTAACTACTTTACTGAAATCATGAGAATGACATTTCAAACAGGTATGATTACAACCACTCTGATAGATGCTCAAGTAATCTTCAGGTCGGGAAAGGTGATAAGACTTGATCACTCGTTCTATGTTGCTTTTCTTCTTTCTTAAAGTTAAATCACAAGCTCTTCCCTTTGAACCATCTATATTTTCAACTAAGCATGAACCTGAGGAATATCCTTGTTCGATCATTTCACATTTTATAGAACTAGAAGTCATTATACCAAGATGATATAGTAAAGTAAAAATAAAAAAGCTTTGACTATATTTTAAAATCAAGAAAATAATGATTGTCTATGCAAAACAGAGCTGAATACAATGCTACATCTCAAAAAAAGAGAAAATAAGGAAAATGTTTTTCCAATCAAGAGAGCAAGTGGAATACTATTACACATTACTAGTCTTCCAGGTAAATTTGGTATTGGTGATTTTAGCGAAAATTGTTTCCGATTCATAGATTTCCTTGAAAAAAATAAATTTCATTTATGGCAAATTTTACCATTAAACTATACAGATTTTGGTAATTCCCCTTATTCCAGTTTATCAGCTTTTGCAGGGAATCCACTTCTTATAAGTATAGAAAAACTTGTTGAACTTGAGTTAATTTCAAAAGAAAAAACTAAAACAAAATTAAGGTTTAATGATGATTTAGTAGAATATAGGAATGTTTACAATTTTAAGAAGAAGATGTTGAAATTATCATTTAGAAATTTCCAAAAAAATGGTTTTAAAGCATTAAAAAAGGAATATTATCTTTTCAAACAAAACAATCAATTCTGGTTAGATGGTTTTGCTTTGTTCATGACACTTTTTTATAAATCCGGTAATAAAACATGGAATCATTGGCAGAAAGAATATAAACCAGAAGATAAATTGCCTTTAATAGATTTAGAGGAAAAAGATTTAGAAGAAATAAATTATTATAAATTTGAACAATTTTTGTTTTATTTTCAATGGGAACATATAAAGCAATATGCAAATAAGAAAGATGTTTTTATTATAGGAGATATTCCTATATTTGTTTCTCATAACAGCGCTGATGTTTGGCAAAATCCTGAATTATTCTTTCTTAATGAAGATGATTCTCCTGAATATGTAGCTGGAGTACCACCTGATTATTTCTCTGAAACTGGACAAAGATGGGGAAATCCAATTTACAATTGGAAAGCAATGAAAAAAAATAATTTTGAATGGTGGATAAGTAGAATTAATCATTCTTTGAATATTTATGATATCCTTCGGATTGATCATTTTAGAGGATTTGAAACTTTTTGGAAAATTCCAGCTCAAGAAGAAACAGCTATTAAAGGAGAATGGGTAAAAGGACCTGGATATAAGTTTTTTAGAGTGTTAAAAAAGCAACTAGGAAACCTTCCTATTGTAGCAGAAGATTTGGGAATAATTACATCAAAGGTTGAAGAATTAA
>JAEOTE010000138.1 GCA_016839945.1 Candidatus Heimdallarchaeota archaeon
ATCAATAATTTCAATTCTTGACTGAAGATATATTTGGGTAAACAGCTCAATAGCTCTTGTTCTGATGTTTTTCTTATGATGAGATTTTAGAATCTTAATTATTCTTTGAACATTTTCTTCTGATAAGAAACCTCTTATCATGATAGCTTCGAATGCCTTTAATCCCATTTCCCTTAATTGGTCTTCATATGTAGCTCTAACTATTCCAATTATAATATCTATTAAATAAGGAATCTTTTCATCCTGGGATAGAACTAAATCAGGATATGAAAATAAAGCTATTTCTCTTATTTTTTGATCATACGAAAATGTAAGTAATTTTACTATATCATTTGTGTATTGATTTAATTTTGCTAGTGATTTTTTCTTGATTATCACTTCTTCTAAGCATTTACATGCAGCAATTCTCATATCTGATTCATCTGAAGCTTTGAACAACATAATATAAGCTTCGGCAATACCAAAGAAAGGAGTGTAGTGGTCGATATTTGTGATGATATTATTCAAACACCCAATTGCAGTTGTTCTTTCTGTTTCATCAGAGCTTACTCGCAGGATTTCAGATATTGTGATTGCGACATCTCTTCCCATATTAGAATCATCTATTGGTAACAAAAGAATAGAATTTATGAGACTTCTGACATTAGGTTGCTTTTGTAAATACCTATCTTTGTCTACTGACTTAAATAATTGTTTTAATTCCAAAGAATCCTTCCAGTCAAATTTTATTTTTTTCATCCCTTTTCGGATAATTTCAAAATCTTTTGATAGATTGAAAAGTTGACTCCCTATACTTTTTTCTATATCTTTGATTTCAGATTCTTGCTTAGATTTTATTTGTTCTACAAGATCTTCTTCAATTTCTTCAGTTGTAATAAGAGATGCTAAAGCTTGAGAACTTGCATCTCTTACTCGAGGATTTGGATCGTTAAGCTGAGCGTTTAAAAGAGCTTCCAAGACACGTGAGTCTCTATAATTAGCTAGGATATAAGCTGCTCTTTCTCTTTGTAAAGGAATAGAACTATATCTTAGTTGTTTGATTAATCCTTCAACATCAGAAGCTTCATTCTCGTCGCTCATTTTAGCAATATTACAAAGTAGATTTGACTATTTGAATTTTTGTTTATTCCTTTTCTCTCCGAACATAAATTATTCCAATCTCAACTAAAAACTTTAAAATTAATAATATCTGAAAAAATTGATGAAAGTACTTTTTATGATGAATTCAACTGATGAAGAGAAGAAAATTCTAATAAAGACTTTGGATGAAAAAACTGATGTGATTTTTTTTAGGGAATTAGATGAAGACAAAAAAGAAGAAATTCTAGCTGATGCAGAAATTATTATTGGAGGAAGATTAGAAGATGATCAACTAAAAAATCTTCAAAAAATAAAAATGCATCAAACTTTTGGAACTGGATTGGATAAACATAATCTTAGTTTGTATAAGGAGAAAGGAATTCTTCTTTGTAATAGTCATGTTCATTCTCATATAATTGCTGAATATGGATTTTCGATGATGAATACTGCATCAAAGGAGTTGATTACAAATGATCAACTTCTAAGAGAGGGTATATGGGACTATAAAAAATATGAGTCAGTAACTTTGTTCAATAAAACAGTATTGTTTTTAGGTTATGGTGAAATTGCTAAGCACTTTAAGAAAATGTGCAAGCCTTTCAATATGAAATTTCTAGCTGTCAAAAGAACAAGAGATACAGAGGATAAGGAAATAGAAGTTTACCTTCCTGAGGAAAAATTGAAAGCCATCAAGCAAGCTGATTACATTTTTAATAGTCTTCCAAAAACACAAAAAACTATCGATTTTCTAGATGAATATGAGTTTGGTGCAATGAAACCTTCTACTATTATAATTAATGTTGGGAGAGGTGATACAATTAATCAAAAGGCCCTTTTTGAAGCATTGAAAGATAACAAAATTAAGGGAGCAGCGATAGATGTTTGGTATAATTATCCTCAGAATAGAGGTACTGAGAAACAAGAACCATTACCTTGTTATCCTTCTGAATATCCTTTTCATGAATTAAAAAACATCATCATGACTGCACATAGAGCATGGGTTTCTGATGTTCAATGGTTTAATTTCACCTTAGAATTGATTCACAATGTAAATAGATTTATTCGTGGGGAAGAACCAGACAACATTGCTAATCTTGATGAAGGATATTAGTCAAGTTTTACTCTTCACTTTTTTCTTTTCTTCTTTTTAGGATATTTTTGGGAATCAATAAAGTCCCAATTATACTTATTACACAAAGAATCCAGATTAGAATTATTAATCCCCAGATACTATAAACATTGTAAGCTAGATCAGCAGCTAAAGGACCGATTACCATTCCTGTTCCATATACAACCGAATATGCTCCCATGCTTGATCCATAATTTTCCTTTTTCGTTAAGTCTGCAAGCAGGGCAAGAGCTGCAGGAGGGAAAGCTCCACAACCTATCCCAATTACGAGTAAAGCTGGTGAGAGGTATAATAACATGTTTGGATTTGAATGCTCAGAACCAATAACAATCAGTGTAACAAAAGCTGCAAATGAAAACATTCCAATGTATAAGAAAGGTTTTCGACCAATTCTATCACTCAATATGCCATTTAATGGAAAGCCAATAAGTATTGATCCAAAGATTATGATAAGCACAACAAGCAAGCTGATGTTGTGTAAATCTAATGTATCTGCTAAGTCTTCTGCTCTTCTTAAGACTATTGCATATAAACAAATTATTGGAATCCAAACTGGGAGAAGATATCTAATACTCTTATCAACAATTACAGCTTTAAGTTTAGCAAAGAAACTTTCTTCTTTAACTAAATCAGGCTGGAAAACAATTTTCCTTAATAACACGATAGCTAGAACTAAAGAGATAAACAGAACTACTGCAGCTGCAATGAATAAATATTGAGGTTCATGATCTAAAAGAGCATACCAGAATCTTGAAGATGGTGAAATTAGATTCTCAAAATGTATTTCTAGAAGCAAAAATCCTCCCCCAAATCCTAAACCTAATCCTAGGAGTGTCATAGCATCATAAAAACCCATAAATCTTCCTCGCTTATCTTCTGGAGATTTATCAGCAACCATTGCCAATGTGGATGTAACTTGTGCAGCTGCTCCAATTCCAAGAAGAGAGGAAAAAAATAGTAATAAGCCAAAAATTGTTGTGAAACTAAACAGTAAAATTGCTAATCCTGTCACTCCTAAACCTATGAAGTAGATGATTTTTCTACCAATTTTATCAGCCAAAACACCAAAAAATGCAACAGTTAGAAGTTCTGCTAATGGATAAACTATGAATATTAAGGTTCTCTGAAATTCTGAAAATCCAGGAAGATAATTAGGATTAGTAAAGATAGCTATTGACATGTAAAAACCAGCTCTCATTAAGAGAGTAGTGATGAAAACAATAATTAGGGATTTTGGAAGAGAAAATAAATCCTTTAACCTACTTGTTTTTGTTTGCTGAACTTCTGTGCCTAGAGACATCTTGCGTCAATATCATTATTAGCTATTTAAATTTTTCAAAACAAATCTAGTTTGGAAAGTTGCATGAAGGTTTCACCAAAGTTAATTCGATATTAATATAAGTGTTGAAATTACTTCTTGTAGCATGGTTTGTAAGAAAAAAAGAATTACATTTCTAATCATCCTATCGATAATTGCAAGTTCTTTACTATTAGCTACTTTAACTCAAGGTTATTCAGAAAGTAGTAATGAGAACTTATTTTTACTCACTCAAAGTACAAACGAAGAAACAGATATAGACATAAAAACTGTAGTTGATGAGTCAAACAACTTTCATCTTTTTGTACGTATTATCTATGAAAATGATTCTTTTGCTATTTTTCATACAGTGAATGATGAAGTTAATTTCATAGTACTAGAAGATTTGCATGAAGAAGTTTTTGATGTTTTCAGCACTCCTGCTGGAGTTTTTCTTTTTTATGGTCACGGAACTTGGCTTGGCTTAACTAAATTCTACATGTATCGTTGGACACCTGAAGCTATAACAAATGAGGAAATTATTAGTCACAATCAAGTAACATCACGAATGTTCGATCCAATACCTTATTTCTACTACAATGAAACTGATAACAGTTTTGACTTAATTATGGTATATTTTGTATCTGAAGATCCTGTTTCGGAAATAGCTCAAACAAAATTTAGATATCATAAGGTCTATCCAAGTGGCCTTGTAAATATTCAAACAAATTGGGTAATTGATTTCGAATACGATTTTCTAATTGATATTGATTATCATAATGGAACAGTATATGCTCATTATTTGTATATGGAGCAGCTAAATCCAAATCATGTTTATCGGACTGTTGTTACAAATGAAACGGTTGAGTACGAATCAAATAATATGACTGTAAGTGAAGGAGGATTTATTCCTGAATTCTGTGTTTCAAAAGATGGTACTTTGAATTCATTACTATTTCAAGGCAACAAATTATATTACCTAAGCTACTCGATTAATGAAACAATCTCATTTGATATGTATAATGTTACTAATATCGGACTTGATGTTTACAGTGAGTTTTCTATTTATAAGTACGAAGATTATCAGAGTTATATAATAAGTTCTAATCCTTACATAGAGTATCCTGGTTTTTTCACGAACAAGGATTTCAAGTCAAAAATATTGAAGCTTGATCATAAAGATGGTAATATAACGATTGAAAGCTTTGAATTAGAAAATATTCCGGAAAAATCAGAATACCATTCATTTCATGTTTTAAATCCTAATGATGAATCATCGAGGATAATGACACATTCTTCAACTATTAATCAAGAAGAATATAGGGTTAAACTGTCTCCTTTTAGTGAATTTATAGGTTTCATGATTTCATCAAATAACTCAATTGCTTATAGAGAAAAACCATTATTATACAATTTAGATACTTTTAGCAATTTCCAATATTTCTGGAAAAACACTGGAATTATTCTAGTGAGTATAATTGGTGTTGTAGGAATCACTTACTTGATTTTTAGAAGATCTATTAATGATTCTTTCAGAAAAATGAAAAATTATTTGATGCAACCTACCAAACCTGATATATCTAAATTTTCAAGATTTTTTGTTAATATTTGGTATTTGGTTGTAAATGGAATAACAACAATTTATATCCTTTTTAAAACGAATAAAAAAAGGCATCTGATGAATTTACTTGGAATGACTGTTTTAACAGTAATTGTCATTTCAAGCGTAAATCTCTATGCATCAAAGCAACAAGTACTATTCTCCGAATTTACTGAAAAAATGGATTTGTTGAATGATTCTTACCTTTCAATGGATTTTGCCATAACCTATGACACAATAGGTTTTGGATCAAATGTCTCTATGAATACAGATTATGATTCTATCTTCAGTGAATTACTTACATTCTTTCAGCAAGAATATAGTACTCTAGCCAGTATCATAAAAGAGATTTATCATACAAGCGCAATGACAGGATTTCTGAAGAATCCTCTAAATGATTCTGGATTAGCTGTTCCTTATGCTAGTTTTCCAGATTCCTACATGAATTTTGTTAATGAGTTTGTAATTGAAGGTAGACTTCCTGAGAAGAAAGGAGAAGTGATTGTTCACCAAGACTATCTTGAGGATGCACAAGTCAATGTTAATGATTCAATTAGATTTTATGGGGATCCTTTTGGTGGTCCTACTCCATTTGTAAATCTAACAATTGTAGGGACATATGGTATTGAGTCACAAGAGTATTTTCTAGATATGATTGCAAAACATCAAGTTCCAAAAGACCCACTAAAAGCTTATAACGAACTTTTTGGGCTAGGTTTTGATCCTAAAGCGGTAGTTGCATTTAATGACTTTTACTTCGAAAATCTAGAAGAATTGTATCCTTTCTTAACTATAGTTCAAACTTTTATTCAATTTCAATATGATTTCACAGATTTCACCCCTCTTCAGATGGAAAGTTTAGCAAATGAACACATTATTCTATCTGGAAGTGGAAGACATGATTTCAACTATACTCATCATGGAAATTGGGAATATTATGGTCAAGAATTATCCTCGATAGTTGACGTGTTAGTTCCTAACTTACGATCTTCAATTTTTTTGTTTTTCACATTAGCAATACCAATCTTGTATCTAGCAATATTCTTGATTTTTGAAACAAATGAAATTTATAGTAAAAGTATGGAACAAGAAATTGAAATCTTTCAGTTGAAAGGTTTGTCAACTTTTCGCATGGGAATGAATTATACGATTTTGAAATTTATAGAAGCTTTATTTGCTTCAATAATAGGATTTCTAATTGCAATAGGATTGACTTTTGTCCTATTACGAATAGATAATTTTGTGAGTTTCAAAAATCTATTTTTCGTACTAGATTTCAGGTTAGCGCCTTTATCAGCTGTTTTTACGACAATTGGATTAGTCTTATTAGGAATACCTAAAATAATACAACTTTCTCGAAGCAAGCAAGGACAGCAAAAGACTCCTCAAAGGCTTATAAAATTATTTAAACAAATAAGATTACCATCCATCCTCCTAACAGCAGGTGGTGTAGGATTCGTATACCTAAGTATTTTCTTGTACAAATTGATTTCTACAAATGTGGGACAAGAAGCCAATACAACTATCTTAATGATTTTCATTTACTTTGCAGGAATGGGAGCTTTAGTTGCTCTCTTGGGATTTGGTCTTTTATTGAAAGAACTACATTCAATCATAGTGATCAGTATTAGTAAAATCACATGGCAGTTAAAGAAAACAGTAGGCTCACTCTCACTTGTTGAAGTTAGATCAGATATCAAACTCTTCAATAATGTTTTCTTGACATTTCTCATTTTAACTGGAATTACTTTACCTTCAATAATCTGTCCAATATCAATCCAATATAATCTCACAAAGGATCAATGGATGTACAATGGTTCTGATCTATATGTGAAGAACTGGTTAGATGAAAACACATCAAATCTACCTGAAATCATGAGTCTTCCTGAAGTAGAGAGTGTAGCAAACATCTCATATATGGAAGGTAGTTACAGGATAGAAGGGGAATTTGTTAAGGTCTTCATAATAAATAATGTGACAGAATATCTAAAAACGGTTAGAGAACCACCAAAAAGGTTATTCAAAAATTGGGAAGAAGAAATAACAGCGTTGAAAGAAAATACCACAATGATGACTAATACCTATTTCCGTAAAGAACTTGTTGGAAAATCTGATGAATTTGAATTTCGAAATATTCCAAAAACCATTATGGTCAATTTCAGTGTGATAGGTGAATTTGACTATCTTCCTTCTCTTTATTCAGTAGGTCCTTACAGACCCGGAAAAACTGAACCTGCATTCTGTTTGGTGGTTTCAGAAGAGAATTATAATTGGATAATTGATTTATTTTCAGGTTCAGGTCCTGAAAATTGGCAATCAGATAGACTATTAATCAATCTAAAAGAAGATGTTAATCATGAAGTTTTCAAAGCAGAGCTAGAAGATCTTTATGGATATG
>JAEOTE010000139.1 GCA_016839945.1 Candidatus Heimdallarchaeota archaeon
AATAACTAAAAATCGATTATTCTTATTTTTCGAAAATTTCATTTAGGTTAACCTCGAGCAAACACTTTAATTTAGAAATCCGAGAAAAAGGACATTTTTAAAGTTTCTGTAAGAACTGTATTTTTTATAACTTAAAGACTTAAGCCTGTGGAGAACTTTTCTAGGTGGATACTAGAATTTAGCACCACAACTTGTGCAAAATTTTGCATCCAATTCAATATCAGAACCACAAAAAGTACATACTTTTACTTGAGGACTTTTTTGTATTGTTTTTTGTATTGAATCATCTTGAGAAATTGTTATATGTTGATTAATTGTTGAATATGCTCCAGCTTGGGTTGAAATCGAGACTTTTTGTTTTCTTCTCATTCTAAACCTACTTATCAATAAAATTACAGCAAAACCTGCGAGTCCAATTCCTATCCATGTAAACAAACTAAAACCTGATGGTTCATATGTAAAGGTTATTGCAAATCTTAAGGTTGCATTATCCATATCAGGATTGAAGTTAATTACTACAAACTCATATTCTTGTCTATTCTCAAGTAAGTAATTGAACTGACCATCTGTAACATTTTCTTCTAGTTCATGAACATAAATATCTTGACCTTCAACATATTTCTCAGTTTCACCTACATCAGAAATGTAGAAATCAACCATTTTGTTTGAATTAATAATAATATCAACTGAAGTATTAACTGCTGGAGTTCTATTAGTTATCATCCATAAATATCCGTATTCCAAGATGAATGTTTCATCATACACTGTTTCAGTTGTAGGTTCTGCTAAAACCAAAACTGAAGTAATGAAGAGAGATACAAAAACTATTGAAAAAAAAGCAGTTCTTATTTTCATAATTAAAACCTTAACATTTCTTAATTAGTAATTTGATATACTTGAGTTAAATTGATTATCAAAATATGTTATTTAAAACTTCGCAATTTCACAAATGTGATACTTATTTTGTTAAGTTAGAGATAGCTACCCTTACAAAATATTTTTTAACGGAAAGAGAGAGACTTTTCTGACTGAATTGAATATTGAAACAGAATTGCAGGTAGATTCCACAGAGGAGCAAAAAAAACAATCACTTAAGACAAAGCTAATTGCTATTGCTCAGAGTGGAGGTCAAAAACTACTCTGGGATTATAGTAGTTTACTTGCAAAAGGGGTTGGAGCTACACATATCCAAATGGCGTTTATAACTGCTATTCAGAACTTGGGATCTGCTCTACTACAAGGTGTCTTTGGACGATTATCAGATAATTTTGGTCGAAAAATTATTCTTTTCATAGGTTTTATTGTTACTACCATTTCAACTATAGTTCTTTCATTCACTACTTCCCCTATTGTTTTCATGATAATTATAGCCTGTTATTCAATTGGTATGAGTATGACTATTCCAAGTTGGATGGCACTATTAGGTGATATTTCAACTGATAAAACAAGAACACGTCTAATAAGTACACTAAGCATGATTGGGACCATATTTTCATCTATTATTATGCTGATTCTAGGATTTATTACAGATTATCTTCCATGGGATACAGTAAGAAAATATAGAGCAATGATTTTCATTGCTGCATTCTTCTTTGCTTTAGCAGCTTTAATAATTCTAAGGTTTAAGGAAACAAATAGAACTAAAGAAAAAGCAGAAAGGACATCTGTTCGTGTTCTTTTTAAAGATAGAAAATTTATCATTTTCATTGCAGCTACTATGCCTTGGTGGTTTGTAATGAGTTTCCTTTGGCCAATATCTCCAACCGTTATATTTAATTTACAACCAAATAATTTGCAAGTTGCGATTCTTTCTATTTCTTTTTCTGCGGGAATAGTTGGAGGGCAATGGTTTTCAGGAAGATATGCTGATAGGATTGGAAGACGTTTTACAATTTTTATAGGATTTGTGGCTCTTTGTGTTGTACCCATAGTTTTTGCATTTGCATATGAATGGTATATAATTATAATAGCAAATATTTTTGGAGGAATTGGAAATGGATTCGCATTTGTTTCATTGAACTCTGAAATACTAAGTATGGCTAAACCAAAAATTAAGGGAACATACACTGGAACCTATAATCTACTTTCTGGTATCCTAACTTTCGTAGGATCCTTTGTAAGTGGTGTCATTTTTCAATCGTTAGAGCCAAAATTTGAGCTTAGTCTCCTTTTGAGTGTTTATTTAACTTGTGTAGGTGTTGCTAGAATCTTGATGACTATTCCAGTTCTTTTCCTTGCTATGAAAGAAAAAAATCATCAAAAAACTGATGAACATACAATTCGAAACAGTTAAAATTGACATGCAAACAAAAAACTAATGACATTTCTTCAAAGAAGTCACTTTTGTAGTAAGTGTAACAGAAAGATGTTCTTTCTGAGATTCACTTCAAAGAAATTTGTTGAATCAAAGTTAAAATGTTCAGTTTGTCGCACAGAAGTGGTTTCCTATTGGGAAGAAATTAATCAGAAATTTATTATTCCAATAATTATTGGTATGGCATTCTTCACTTCAGCTTTCATTTATAGCTTATGGAGATATACAGTGAATGAAGTACTTACTAGAGACATTATAATGATAGTTTTAACATTGGTTTTAGCTACTACATTTGCTATTTATGGTTTAAAATACCGAAATAAGAAGGAAGCCCCCCACAAATCAGATTATACCTTAGAAAATATGAAAGGATTTCGAAAGCAATCACTTCTTGTTTTTATTTGGTTGCTTGTAGGCTTAGCCCTTAGTGTTGTTATAGATATTATTGTGTGGTTTATATGGGAAGGAATATCTATTCTTGTAACAAAATAAAATCAAAAAAAAAATCATAGAACACCTATTGAAATTTTTATAAGTAAGTTTAACTCAAATCATAAAACAGATGCAAGATGAGATACTAGAACGACTACCTTTTTCCTCAGTTAAGGAAATGGATTTGTCGATATTTACATGGTTAAAATCTGAATATATTGAAGTTGATGAAGGAGTATCGATCAAGGTTTATATCATACCTTCCAAAGATGCTACTTCTAAAACAAACGTTGTTGTTATTCCAGGCCTATGTTCTCATTTCTATGGCTGGATTGATTTGGATCATGAATTATCTAAACTCTTCAATGTATATCATCTTGAATCAAGAGAGAAAACATCTGCTATTCATAAAACCAGAAAAGTAGATTATTCAATGGTTACTTTAGCTAATGATTTACAAAAAGTTGTTAAGTACTATGGATTTGAAGAAAATGGTTTCTACCTTTTTGGTGATTCTTTTGGAGCAGAAATCGTATCACATTACATAGAACTTGGAAATCCTCCCCCTAAAGGTCTTATTCTTATTAGTCCTGAAAGAAGTTTTCATTTTTCAAAATGGATGAAAATTCTATTCTCAATTGCCCCATCCTTCTTGTATTATCCCTTTCTTCCTTTTCTTAAATTTGTATTAAAGAATTTTAGAACTGATATGAAGAAAGATTCTGGAACATACTATCTTAATAAAAGAAATCTTGAAACCGGAAAACCAAGAAGAATGAAGAAGTGTTCAATGAGTCTTTTTAGTTACAAATCAAAAATCGATTATACAAAATTAAATTTACCAACTTATATAATAGCAGCTTCAACCGATAAAATGCATTCTTACCAACAAAGCGTTGATATTTCAAAGGAATTGCTTAATGTTGTTTTCGAGGACATAGTATATTATCATCTTACTCACAGTCGAAAAGCATCTAAGAGAATTATAGATTTTATTCTAAAATTAGAAAAAGAAAAGAAGAATTAATGAGATCAATCATTCTAGATACAAACTTCTTTCTTTCTGTATTCCTCTTGTGGAAAACTGTATTAGTATTGCAATTAATCCAATTATTAGTAATGAAAAAACAATCACTTCTGTGTTGAATTTACCTGCTATTAAAAGAAGTCCTAGTCTGTAACACCAATAAAATGGATTAATCATCAGAACAGGAGAAACACCTAAAGGATTCATAACAACAATGAAATAGAAGAACATTGCTAATCCTATAGATACTAGAGGGCTAACTCTTTCTGCTGCTTCTCGGTTTAGATTACAATCTATTACCATTGTTATCAAAGTTGCAATTAATAATGCCAAGACAACAAAAATAAAACTAACAATTATATCACCAGCTCCAAGCTTGTTTAGATTCAATCCAAAGATATCAAACAGATCACCTGAGCTTGTTCCAGATAAAGAGGTTCCAACTAAAATCCCAAGTACATACGAGAGAGTTGACCCTAGAGAAGCAATCAAGCCTGTTATAACTTTAGATATCACAAGTAAACTATGAGTATGAGTATATGCAAGAAGTATTTCCATTGTTCTCATACGTTTTTCTCTAGCAAATCCAATAATTGAATAAGAACTTGAATTTAATGCTATAAGTAAGAAAATCATATAACTCAAAGGCATTGCAATAGAAGCTGCTTTTGGTCCAAGTACAAGCTCTTCAGGTAGAGCTGCTGGGGGTAATGCAACACTATATACATTCGGAACTGTTCTGTTAGCTAGGTAAATACTTACAACTTTTGTAGCGATACTATTAATGATTCCAAAAGTTGCTGAGGTAAATGGTGATTGTGTAGCATCAATAGAATAAATTACAGGGATTCCTGTGTATGATAACTCAGAGAAGTTAGACGGTATATATATTCCTAAACTGCTTGTCTGCTGTACTTCAGTGAAGTTATCTGCTACTTCTATAGCTATTGTCTCATCATCTTCAAAGTAAGCAGAAATGTTACCTACTACAGATTCACCTATGTTAACACCAGTATAACCAATATCGTCACTATAAACTAACAAAACCACAGCTTGCTGAGAACTGAACAATGAAGGTATTCCAAGAAGAATAAACATTAAGATGAAAGGACCGCCAAAAACAAAAATAGCAACTCTCTTTCTGAACAATAAAGAAAGATCTTTTTTGAGTATTGTTTTAAATTGATTAATTGAGATTTTTTCTTTATTCATTCTAGATACCTCCAAAAGGATCACTTACTTTATCTGATAATGGTCCAAAAGCGTTGATTATTGCGTCTTCAAATTCTCGCGTTTCTGGAGCGTACTTCTCTATTATTTCCTCTTTTTTCCCTTGAAAAATCAATTTACCTTTAACTAGAATTCCACAATATTCTGCTAATTCTTCCAAATCTGAAACAATATGAGAGGAAAGTAGAACTGTTTTACCTTCCTTTTCAACTAAATCTTTGATAATGGTTCTGATGTATTTTGCACGAGCAATATCTAAACCAGATGTAGGTTCATCAGCAATTATAAATTCCTTATTCGTAATTACTGCCATTATAAAACAAATAGCTCTTTGTTCTCCCCCTGAAAGCTTCGAAAAAGGTTTATTAAGCATATTTGGAGTAATTTCTAATCTTCTGAAATAATGCGAAATTTTTTGACTCACATCTTCATATTTGATGTTATTAAGATTGAGTATAAACTTAATATTCTTCATTGGAGTTAAATCATAGTATGCAGCTGAAAACTGAGGGAGTATACCGATCTTTCCTCTTATGTCCTTTGGAGAAATAGAAACTTCTACACCATTAACCACTGCCTTGCCATAAGTAGGTTTAAGAAGTCCAAGTAACATGCGAATAAGTGTCGTTTTTCCGGCACCATTGGGCCCTAGTAAAGCATATATTGTTCCCTTTTTTATCGAAAGATCCACTTTATCAACAGCTACTAAAGTTTGAAAATGTTTTGAAAGCTGATTCGTTTCGACTATTATTTCTGACATCCTGTTTGAAGATTTGTAGATTAGTTCTTAAAGCTATTTTTATCATATTCTTCTGATTCTTTATGTATCTCAGAACTCTCTAATTCCTTTCCGGAAAAAACTATCGTAATTAAAGCTGCGAGAAGAATACAGATTCCTCCTATGAGATACCAAATTGTAACAACTTCATTCAAAAAGATGTAAGCAAGCAATATTGCACCAATTGGTTCAGTTAATAGTAGAATTGATGTTCTTGAAGATTCTATATATCTTGTTGCAATCATTATAAGACCATATGGGATCAAACTTCCAAAAAATGCAAGTAAGAATCCTAATCCTACAATCCCCAACTTCAAGATGTTTTCAAAAGAAAAAGCTACAAGGATTGAAGGAAGTGGTAAAAATGAAAAAATAATCAAAAAAGGAATGCTAGTTATTAAACTCCAAATAAGTACCCAAGCAATTGATATAGAAGGATTGATTTCTTTGGTATTTCTTGTTCCCCATCTATTTATTAAAATGTAAAATGCATAAAGTATTCCTAATAGAAGAGCTAAGAGATCACCAATTATAGAAGTTAGAAAGGATTCCCAATCCCAAGGTTCTGTAAGAACAATTATTCCAACAACTGCTATCATAACAGAGATTATTTTTGATTTAGTGACTTTCTCTTTGAGAAGAAACCATCCTACAATTAGTGTAACAATAGGATGAACTTGAATTAACAAAGCAGCTTCTCCTGCAGGTGTTCTCAAAGCAATTGAAGATAAGTATAAAACAATCATTATAGAAAAAATTAATCCTTGAAGAATGTATGATTTTTGTGCAGAGAAAGCCAAACTTTTCCTTAGACTTTCTTTATTACTAATCCAAAAAACAAGTAAAATCACCAATCCTATGATAGCTCCAAATACAAGTCGAAGAATAGATTGCTCTAAGCTTGAAATTCCGTTATCACGGAGAGTTGCAGACAGAATTGGTATAGAACCAAAAGAGAAACCACCTAGTATAGCTGCTACATACCCTATTGTATTTCTCTTTTGCATATTATTCAATCAAGATAGTTGAGATATTTTTTAATAGTTACTGTTATTCCTTCTATTGATGACTGTAGAATATGCAATTTGTGGAACTAGAAATTCTATAATAGGCTTACCAACAGGTTTAAAGATTCTCGCTGAAGGAGGATCTGCTTTGGATGCTGTTGAGGAAAGTATTCGACTTATTGAAAACAATCCTTATGATATAACAGTTGGTTTTAATGG
>JAEOTE010000140.1 GCA_016839945.1 Candidatus Heimdallarchaeota archaeon
AAATATATAAAAGGTGATAAAAAGTGACAGCAATTCAAGTAGGAAGAATTATAGTCAAAACAAATGGAAGAGAGGCTGGAAAAAAAGCTGTAATTGTTGATTTAATAAATCAGAATTATGTGCTAGTCACCGGTCCAAAATCAATCACAACAGTTCGTCGCAGAAAATGTAATATTATGCATTTTGAGCCAACTGATAAAGTGGTAGCAATTAAACGAGATGCAAGCGATGAAGAAGTGATTGCAGCTGTTGAAAAGGATGGACTAAAAAAATTCTTAGAAGAAATTGTAATTCCTAAGGTTTAGATTTTTCCAAATCTTTAAATTCTATTTTTCTTATATTTTGGTGAGTATATGACAATCACATTTTCCCCTAAAGAAATCAATTTGGATCCAGATTCTAACTCATTGAAGATAATATCTGATGATGTAACAGATTTTAGATGGGGAAAATTACCTATTCAAAGAACAATTGATGAATTACTAAACTATGGTATAATCAACTTAGATAAACCTGCCAATCCAACAAGTCACGAAGTAGTAAGTTTTGTTAAGAAAATTCTGAACATTCCAAAAGCTGGTCATTCAGGAACATTGGATCCTAAAGTAACAGGAGTATTGCCAACAGCTTTAGGAAAAGCTACTAGGATATTGGATTCTCTTTTACTAGCAGGAAAAGAGTATGTTTGTAATATGAGACTCCATAAGGATGTAGATGAAGAGAAAATTAAGCAGATTATGAAAGAGTACGTAGGCGATATTTATCAAAGACCTCCAATGAGAGCAAGTGTTAAAAGAGTTCTCAGAGTTAGGAGGATCTATAATACAGAGATAATTGATATAGAGGGAAGAGATGTCTTATTTCAGATAAGTTGTCAAGCAGGGACTTATATTAGAAAGTATGCTCATGATATCGGGCAAAGTCTTTCGTGTGGAGCTCATATGAAAGAACTTCGTAGAATAAAATCTGGTCCTTTTACTGAAGATGATTTCTTATCAAGTCTCCAGAATCTTTATGACGCTTGGAGTTTATACAAAGAAGAAAATGAAGAAATCCCCCTAAGAAATATAATCTTGCCAATGGAATATGGAATAAAGCATCTTCCAAAAATCATCGTAAAAGACAGTGCAATTGATCCATTATGTCATGGAGCACCATTAGGATTACCTGGGGTATCGAAATTTTCAAAAGTCTTTGACAGTGGAGAACTCATTGCAATATTATCACTAAAGCACGAATTAGTTGCTTTTGGAGAAACACAAATGAATGCTAAAGATTTAGAAGAAAAAGAAAGTGGTCTTGTAGCAAGTGTAAAAAGAGTACTAATGCCTATAGGAACTTATCAAAGTAAAAAGAAAGACAACTCATAATGAAGTTTTTTTTAATTCAATCGAATTTCATAATGATGTCCTTGAAAATTTTGTATGATTTATCGAATGTGTGATAAGGCCACATCAAATTTTCAGTTACCAGAATTTCATTTGATAATGCTATTGCATTTCCTATTCCTAATCCAATTTCTCTAATATCTCTACTTATAAAATTTTCCCAGATTGCTAAATCTTGATCTTCTTGAGTTTTTTCACGAAATTCTCCTGAAACTTTAAATCGATCAGGATTATTTACACGATTAAAACGAGTTTTTTTACTTGCATGAAAACCTAGTACAAACACATTTTTTTTACCATAATTTTTTCTAGTATACTCTATCTCAGCAAGAGATTTAACTCCATTTAACAAAAGTTTTTCAGAATCTCGATATTTTTCTTTTTCATATTTTAAAATAGCTCTCGTAAAAGCTGTTGGATCTTTAGAAAGAAGACCTATTATTACTTTAGTAGTATTCTCATGATTAACTTCGAGTTTCTGGTTTTTCAATTCATGGTAGACAGCGTGTCCTGTTTCAATCATTGGTATTTTTGTTTCCTTTTTTAATTTATGTCCATGTGATGATTTTCCGCTAAGTTGTAATCCTACTAAAATAAAAATTTTCATTGTTTTCAATTTAGAATAAAAAAGGGAAAGAAAAGGTTTTCGGAAAGATGAAGAGCATCATGGTAATATTTTTAAAATTATCAACTTACAAAGTCTATATTCTCTACTGAGCCAGGATACTCAAGCCTGGTATGAGGCTAGATTGGAAATCTAGTGTCGATAGACTCCGGGGTTCAAATCCCCGTCCTGGCTCCATTATAATCAACTTCCTTTCTAGCAATTCTCTTTGAAGCAAACGTTTAAAAAAATCTTTTTCGCACTCATGTTAAAGTCAAAGTGCGTTTATAAAAAATATAAGCACATGGCGAAGCTCAAAAGGGAAAAATCCCTCGTTTCAAAACAACATAGAAACGCAGAGCTCCACAACTTCGGGTTGTGGAATCAAAAAAATGAAAAAAAGTGATAATATGTCATTTCGCCATTTAGTTAGGATTAAATCCACAGATTTAGAAGGTCATTTGCCTGTTGCTCTTGGTCTTACTAAGATTTCTGGTGTTAATAGAAGATTAGCTCATACTATTGTTAGAAAACTTGATATTCCTCTATCAGAGAGAATAGGATCCCTTACAGATACCACCATCAAAGAGATTGAAACAATCATAACAAATCCTGTTGCAGCAGGAATACCTAGATGGTTAGTTAATCGTAGAAAAGACCGTCAAACAGGTGATGATTTGCATATAACTGAAGCTCAACTCATTCTGCAAACTAAACAAGATATTGAGAGATACATTCGTATTAGAAGTAGAAGAGGTATCAGACATCAATTTAAGCTTAAAGTGAGAGGACAAAAAACTAGAACACACGGTAAAAGCGGTACAACTGTTGGTGTTCAAAAGAAGAAGAGGTAGATTAAGATGGGTGGAATTAGAAGACAAAAAAAGAAAACTATTACTCCAGGTCATCCATATGATAAAGCTCGATTAGAAAGAGAGCTACCATTAGTAGGTGAGTATGGTTTAAGAAATAAAAAAGAGCTATGGAAAGCTAGAACCATGCTATCAAAGGCAAGACAGCAAGCAAGAGCACTTTTAGCTCATACTCCTGAAGTAAGAAAACAAAGAGAAGAAGAGTTACTTTCTCGATTAATTCGACTCGGTATGCTTTCTAAAGGTGGAGACTTAGATTCTGTTCTTGCCTTAGAAGTTAGAACAGTGCTAAATCGTCGTTTGCAAACAATTGTTCACAAAAAAGGATTAGCTTCTACACCTTATCAAGCTAGACAGTTTATTGTTCATAGACATATTGCAATTAATAATGGAATCGTAACTTCGCCTAGTAGATTGATCACAATTAACGAGGAAGAAACTATTAATTACGCTCCACGATCTCCTCTTGCAGATTCTAAACATCCTACAAGACCTCAAGCTCCACCTGTTATCGAAGAGGCAGAGGTTAAACCAAAGAAGGAAAAACCAAAGAAGGAAGAACCCATAAAGGAACCAGTTGCAAAGCCAAAAGCTGAGCCAAAGCCTAAACCTGTTGAAAAGAGAGAAGAACCTAAAGTAGAGAAGAAGGTTGAAAAACCTAAAGAAGAGAAACCAAAACCCAAAGTAGAAGAGAAGAAACCTCCTGCGAAACCTAAAGCTGAACCTAAGAAGATTGCGGAAGAAGCGGATTTATCTCTCATTGAAGGTATTGGTCCCAAGACTGCAATGGTTTTGAAAGATCATGGTTTAGATACTGTTGAAAAGATTTCAAAAATTACTGCTGAAGAGTTATCTCAAGTTCCAGGAATTGGCAAAGCAACTGCAGAAAAAGTCATCAGCAATGCTAAAGCATTTCTGAAAACTAAAGGAGGATCCAAGTAGGTGATTTTATGAGTGAAGAAAGCAAACCCCCTGTTAAGAGACAAGAAAGAAAGTATGGTATAGCTCATATCTTTTCTAGTTATAACGACACTATTATTCA
>JAEOTE010000141.1 GCA_016839945.1 Candidatus Heimdallarchaeota archaeon
ACTTTTGTTCGACGTGTGGAAAAATTAAAATCAAAGGATATAATTCGTGAAGTACATTCTTCACTTAATCCTGAAAGTTTACTATTAGAGAGATATATTGTTTTTTTTATAACTACATCTATAGAACAGATAAAATTTCTTGAATTATCATGTGATGTTTATCCGTACACTGCATCAAGAAGTAGAATATTTGGTCAAGAATATGGACTCTATGCAGTATTTGATATTCCTAAGGAATCATATGATCTCCTTAAGTCCTTTCTTGAATTCATGCTAGGGAGGGAGTTCTATTATAGCTCCCTTATGTACAAAACAACAGGGTTGAGAATCGCATATCCTCAGCCATTTTACAACAATATCGTTGACATTGATGAATTTGATATAGAAGGCTTTTTTTCCCAAAATGTCTCAAAAACCAGAAAAGTAGGGAGAGAGTCTACGCCTTCTACTCTAGAGTTTCATCCTATTCAGCTACTGATTTTGAGAGATATTACTACAAATATGCGAACACCAATGAGTCAACTCCTAAAGAAGTATAAAAACTACCTAGAATTACCAAAAGAGAAGGAAAAGCATTATAGCTTGCCAGAAGGTTTCAGACCTTATCTTAGAGATTTTTTTTCCAAAGAAAGAACCGAAAATGCAATATATATCGAGTTTAAGAAAAAATATCATTCAGCTATAAATAATCATGTTGAAAGATATTGGTTGGGTGTTAACAGAAAATATTTCGAAATGTTTGTTAGATTTGGCTATATTATTCATAATATAACAAAAAGTGAGAAAGAGAATTTATTTAATTTATTAAAAACTGAACAACCTCCGTTTGGCATATACTTAGAAGATTTGGGTGATAATGTTTTTCTAATTTTATCTTTACCACCATATTATCAAACTAGATTTGCTTATTTTATGAAAGAAACTTTCGAAAAATTCTCATCTTACTTATTAGATAGTTTTGGTTATAATGCAGTGATATATAGATTTTATGTTCATAATTATGATATTGAGAATCATAAATGGAAAGATGATAGGGAGTGGATGCTAGAAGGGATTGCTAAAGGCATTGATAGTGATCTATCAAAAAAACAGTATCGAAGGGTATCAAATATAATAGGGTAATAAAGATGGTGAGAATATATTTAGTAGAAGATGATGAAGTTTTACAACAGTTATATCAACTTTATTTATCTAAAATGGGTCATAGAATCGTAGGTCAATCTACTAATGGTATTGAAGCTTTAATTGATCTATACTTTAATCATAGAAATAATCCGCCTGATATACTAATTCTTGATTATAAGTTACCAGGGAAGAATGGATTGGAATTGTTGGAGGATTTACACAAACTAGATGCAATTAAACAAACCAAAATCCTATTTGTAACTGGAATGGATAATCTCCAACTTCAGGCATTCAAATTAGGAGTTTCAAAATATATCCAGAAACCATTAAGTTTCAATATCTTAAATCAAACTATTAGTGAAATTGTGAGTTTAATAAGTAAATCTTAAGTTAGTATGTAAAGGAAGAGAGAAAGAAAAGCTTGAATTCATTTGGTACTATAATTACTGACTGAATTTCTAAAGCTTTTAACTTTAACTAATATCAATCTAATAAATGTTAGTAGAATGTAAAAAAAGATTAAAGGAGGTGAATTTGTTTGCCATATCAGAAAACAATTACAGAATCATATTGGACAGTATGTTGGAAATGGATATTCCCTTACCCTTGTAAGAAAACCAGAAAAGTAACAAAATGGTGCTATGATTTCGAATCTATTCATATCTATCATTGGCTATTCTTCTGCATTTTCTATGGATGTGAAAATAACATTGAATATAGATGGGCTGAATTTTGTATAGGGATAGGATCAAGTTGGGTTTACAATAAAACAGTATGTAAGAAAAAGAAACTTAAAGTTTCAGGAAAATGTTAGATATTAATTGTTAACCATTTGAAAAGTAAGAATAAACTCTATATAATTCATGAATAATATTCAGAGAATAGTGAAATACCAAGCTAGCCTATTGTACTAAAAACATTTAATTTCTTAATAAAACAAAAAATATTTTTCTTTTTTTATTTCTATTATTTTATTAGTTTTTCTTTCCTTAAATTAAATTCTTTTGACAAATATTTTAAAATGAATAAACATAATTGTATTTAGTGACAAAATTGACTAAAGAAAAAATAGGTGAAGTTTTCAATTTTTTTGTAAAACCTAGTGTTGCAGCTATAGATATTTCAGGAGAGATAAATGTTGGTGATAAACTACAGTTTTTAGGTGCTACAACAGATTTTGAAATGGTAATAAAATCAATGCAGATAGAAGGAGAAGACGTAGAAACTGTTAAGAAAGGTCAGAAAGTTGGAATAAAGGTTCCTGAAAGAGTTCGACCTACTGATGAAGTTTATAAAATTGTAGAATAGAAATTTCCTAGATTTGATTACAGTTCACATTTTATCCATTTCTAGCTGATTTACTAACCAAGTAAAAGCAGCTAATACTCCTTTACCAGTTAGAGCACTACAATCAAAAACTGCAAAAGTTCTATCTTTCATATCAAGATGTAAACTTAACAGCTGAATCATTAAAGGTGCTTGAATCGCGCTAGGAAGATCTTGTTTATTAGCAAGAATAAGAGTTGGTACTTTTTCAACAAGTGGGTTGTCAAATACATGAATTTTAAGTATATCTCGAGCTTCAGGAAGACGTTCTATATCCGCTGCATCTATGACAAAAATTACTGCACTACAACCAGGATAATGTATATCCCACAGAAATCTGAATTGTTGTTGACCTGCTACGTCAACTGTTGTGATATCCCAACCTTCATAGTTTATAGTTTCAATGTTTTGACCAATTGTTGGAGTTAGTCCTGCTTGAAAGTATCCTGTGTTAACGTACTTAGTTAAAGTAGTTTTACCAGCAGCATCGAGACCCAAAATAAGTATTTTAGCCCTTTTTTCTGCTCGTAATTTCTTTATCAACCATTGAGAAAAGTTGGACATAAAGCTCATGTAATTTCTCCGTCTGTTTAACACATCTAATTGTAGCTTGATAATATTTCTAATTTGATTTATGTAAGTTTTGTTATGAAGTCATATGGTTTTAGCTTAAAAAATCTATACTAAAATCTTCCTTAAAATGTTGTAATTAAAAAAATAAAAAAAGAGAATTTTTGTTGTTTTTGTTTGTCCATTAGCATTTAATGTTCTGGTGGTCCTTGTGCTTTCATTCTTTCTAGGAACTTCTTATTAGGTCCAAGTTGCCATTTAAGGAATATTAGTAAGAATACTATGATGATGATTGCTAATATCCAAGCTTTCCAATAAGCATCCCAGAAATTAATCCAAGTCCAAGCATAAGACCATGCAACTGCTGCAGGAGCTCCTTCTAAAACAAGAAGATTGAAGAAAGGAACGAATCCTGATAGTGGAATAACAATCATTGTATCTACTAAGAGACCCCAAATCCAAAACTTCCATGATTTCTTAGAAAACATGAGTTCTCTTGGACTAGATGCTCTAAAGTCTGCTCTGAAATCATATTGTGCCATGCTCATTGTTAATGGTCCTATTATGAAAACAAAGAAGATCCAAGCAATTATGAATGAAACTAAAAAGCCCCATCCTAGATACGCAAAATATCTTCCTACCGGATTGGGAAGTAGTGTCCACCAATCTCTTACTGCGAAAACTATAGCAGTGACAATCGCTGTCATGAGTAAAGCAAACCAAAATATTAACCATTCAGCAAAGTAAGTTGTTGCCATAAATTTACCTTTTGCTCCGTTTGCAAAGATAGTTCCGCGTCCTTTGGTTTGAAAGTGAAAATAGTCCCATGGCCATTTAAATCCTTTTTTTTCTTGATCTGTCATTTAAATCACTTTTGATTTTTTTATGAAATCAATTTTTTTAATCGTCAGAAATTCTGTTTATAGCTGAAATAGATATTATTGTTATATTGTATTGTGATGAATTTCAAAGCAAACACATTTCATTAAGACGATAAAACGTTGTCTCTTTTTGCATTTATAAAAACTTTATCTCAATCTATTTCTTACTTCACAGAGATATGTTTACATGGATATGGAATATGAGTAACGATTTTTTTCCTTATGAATTAAAGACAAAATCATGAAGAGAAAAGAGAAAAGAATGTGTTATGGAATCAAGTAAGTTTTTCTTTAACTACATCAAATGTTCGATTTTTTGATCTGTTAAAAAGAAGTTCAAAGTTATCATAAGGTTCATAGTCTAATATTGGAAAATCTTTAGCTTTTTCAAGATCTTCTTTCTTTTCTCCTTTATTGACAAAATTCTCTACCCATTTAACACATTTTTCCATATAATCAAGTTGTTCTTGCATCGCTTCAATATCAGATACAGGTCCATGTCCAGGAACAATTATCTTAGGTGATAATTTTATCATTTCTTTGTAAGCTTCAATCCATAAATAAGGATCAGCTGTATCATCTCCAAAATATGGTACTTCTTTTGCGAATAGTAAATCTCCTGCAATAAGCACTTCCTCTTCAGGTATGAAAATAAAACTAGAACCATTGGAATGACCATTGGTTTGTTTGATTTTCAAAGTTAGATTGTCATCAGTTATAGTATACTCTCCTTCAAATGTCTTGTTAGGTAAAACAATTTGTAATTCTGAAAATGATTCAGGTTCTCTTTTTCTTAGGTTTTCAGTATTGTCTTCAGTCCAATATGCACTTAGGATTTTTAAAACAGGCTTTGATGAGATTATTTCACAGTCTTCAAACACTTGATTACCAAGAATATGATCGCCATGGTGATGAGTGATTAAAAGCTGTTTCACAGTTAAACCTGTAAGCTCTTCTGCTTTTTTTCTAGCTTCTTCTATAACTTTGGGATAATATCCAGAATCAATAAAGACAAGTCTATCCTTTAGCTTAACAAAAGCTACATGACCGAAAGTATCTCCTTTGGTGTGTGCCCAAACAGATTCTGTAATTTTTTCAAATTCAAACATATTAATCGCGATTACTTCTTTAGAATACTTATATGGATTATGGAGAAAACTACCTCTAAATAGAAAATTGAGGTGTGATAAACTTTCCATAACCTTGATTTACATGGAATTGTCCTTCACCATAAACAATTTCTCCTCTAACAATTGTTGTCTCTATTTTCCCTTTTAGTTTCCATCCATCAAAAATGGTAATTTTTTGTTTTGTAAACATATTCTCATTTCTCAAGATATATTCTTTATTCATATCTACAATGAACATATCAGCATCTGCATTTATTGAAATTGTACCCTTTTTAGGGAATAAACTAAATCGTTTTGCTGGTGTTGAGGAAGTCACCTCTACTAATCTCTGTAAAGATAATTTCTTCTCATTTACAGCGTTTAATAGAAGAGGAATCATGGTTTCTAATCCAGGAGTACCAGAACCAACCCCGAAAATCCCTTTATTATCATCTTTGGTTTCTTTCTCTTCATGGCTATAGGGTGAATGATCTGTTGCTACAATATCAATAGTTCCATCATTCAGTGCAATCCAAGCAGCTTCCATATGTTTCTTTGATCTTATTGGTGGATCAGATTTTGCCCATGAACCTATTTTTACGGCATCATCAGATGTTAAAAACAAATGATGTGGAGTAATCTCACATGTTACATCCCACCCTTTTTGTTTAGCTTTTCTAATAAAATCAAAAGCATTCTTTGAACTCATATGTACAAGATTTAACTTCGCTTCTGCACTATTCGCTAATTCTATAGCTCTAGTACAAGCTTCATCTTCTGCAATTGATGGACGAGAGTCAGTATGTGCTTGAAAGTCTATTCTCCCTTGAGATATCACCCTTCCTATTTCGTTTTGTATTATAGAATCATCTTCTGCATGTAC
Source organism: Candidatus Heimdallarchaeota archaeon (assembly GCA_016839945.1). Taxonomy (GTDB): domain Archaea; phylum Asgardarchaeota; class Heimdallarchaeia; order Heimdallarchaeales; family Heimdallarchaeaceae; genus UBA460. Next base: position 5,895 of record JAEOTE010000141.1, read on the forward strand.
ACTACAAACTAGTCCTACACTAGATATTTTTTCTAGTATTTTAAGAAGATATGATTCATTTTTTGCTGAAAGGTCTTTAAGTTCATACATCTCATCTGGTGCATCTAACATGAATGTCTTGAATGCAATAGCTCCCTTTGAAACTAATTCATCTATTGAATCAATACTAGTATATCCACCTGATCCAATAAGTCCAAAATCGACAATACTTCTTTTATTCATAGCATCTAATTGAATATCAAAAGATTCAACAGCTGTTTTGCCTTTGATTCCCATTGGCATTTCTAAAAATGTGGTTATTCCTCCAGAAGAAGCTGCTTGAGTTCCTGTATTGAAGTCTTCTCTATAAGAAAATTCTAAATCTAATATATGTGTATGGACATCTATTCCACCAGGTAGAATAATTCGATTATTTGCATCAATAGTTTTCTCTGCCTTTGGTAGTGTACTTGTTTTCCCAATAGCAATTATTTTATCATCATCAATACTTATTCCTGTTTCGATCAATCCATCTTCTAGGAATACTTTACCATTGATGATGTTCAAATCAGCCATTTTTTTCTACCAAATGTATTTTTTTGCAGTACTTTTATTTTAAAGTAGAATAATATATCTTTAAGTCTTCGTAAGGAATGAACTAATCATGCAAAATAAAACAAATACTCCTATCTTTTCTGGTGCACATCCTGCTGAAGTAAAAAATGATCTCCTACCACTTGTAAATTTCCAAAAAGAAGGAATTTCAACTGATAAACTTCGAAAAATGATAGAAGAGAGATTACTTCCCCATTTAATGAATTACAGTCATCCAAGTTTCTTATCTATGTTTAATGATATTCCAGAAGAAGGAGCAAAAATAGGAGCAGAAATAGCACTAGAGTATAATCAAGGGGTTACTGATTGGCATGTATCTCCAGGTGGAGCTATGCTAGAAGAATTATGTATCAAAGCTCTATGTTCTCTCTTCAAACTAGATGAGAACTCTGATGGTACGTTTATGTATTCGGGAACCTATGCGAATCAGCAAGCATTATATCTAGCACTTCATTGGAAAGCTGAACAGGAAGGATTTGATTTTGCAAAACTAGGATTGAAAGGATTTAAGAATCCAGAACGATTAGTGGTTTTAACTTCAATTGATGCTCATTTCTCACTTAAACATGCAGTAAGAATTTTAGGTTTGGGAGATAACAATTTACTAACACTAGAAGTAAATGAAAAAAGAAGAATAGATATTCATCAGATGAAGAAAAGAATTCCTAAATTGCAGGAAAATTATGATATATTCTGTGTTACAGCAACTACTGGAACTACTTCAACTGGATCAATCGATAATGTTGAAGAACTCTCTAAACTTTGCAAAGAAATTGGTGCTTGGTTACATGTAGATGGAGCCTATGGTTTAGCATATTCATTAGTTCCGGAATATAGAGAGAGATTTGCCGGTATTGAATTGGCTGATTCTGTTTCTTGGGATCCTCACAAACAATTTGGAACACCTATTCCTAATTCTATTCTTTTTATTAGACGTAAGGAGGATTTTGATCGAATTGCATTGCGTAGTGATTATATTTATCGTAAGGGAAAAAGTGTACCTAGTCCTGGATTAAAATCTCCTCCATCAACTAGACCATTTTCTGCATTACCTTTAGTTACCTCAATTTTATATCAAGGAATCACTAAACTTCAAGAAAGACTTAGGTCCCCTATTCAAGCAATAGAATCTATTTACAACTTACTGAGGACTGACTCAGAAATTGAACTCTGTAATAAACCAGAAACAGGGATTCTTTGTTATCGTATCAAACACAATCAAATTTCTGATGACCAAATGAACCAATTTATGAAATTGGTTTACGAGGAAGTTATATCCGAAGGAAAGCATTCAATATCATTTACCAAATTAGGAGAAAAAGCTGTTCTTAGGTTAGTTGCAATTAAACCAACAGCAGCAGAAACTTTAATGAAAACTATTGATTATGTAAAAGAGAAAGCTAGATCTATTGCAAGCAGAGGAATTTCAAAATGAAGATATTAATTATTAATCCAAATAGTGATTTGGATATGACAAAAGCAATTCAGGAAACTGCTAATTCATTCATAGATAGTGAAGTTAAGGTTATATGCAAACACACACTAAATGCACCAAAATTTATTGAAACCTATGAAAATCAAATCGAAGCTGCACCTGGTATGATTGATCTAGTGAAAAAAAATGAGAAAGAATATGATGGTTTTATTATTGCATGTCATTGTGACCCAAATCTCGATACAATGAAAGAAATAACAGAAAAACCTATTGTAGGTATTGGTGAAGCTTCCATGAAATTGGCTTCATTTTTAGGTCACAGTTTTTCAGTTATTTCAATGACAGAACAATCTATACCAAATAAAGAAGCTTTAATTAGGAAATATCATCTTCAAGATTCTTTAGCTTCAGTGAGAGCACCAGAGAAAGATATGAGTGGGAAAAGTGATGAAGAAATATTTTTTGAAGCATCAAAAACTGCAATAGAGAAGGACAAAGCAGAAGTTATTGTGCTAGGTTGTGCAGGAATGACTGGATTGGATAAAAAACTAGAAAAGAGATTGGGTGTTCCTGTACTAGATGGAGTAAAATGTGCATTAATTATTTTAATTGGATTAATCAGATATGATGTTTCAACAAGCAAAATTCGTAGATATAAATCTTCATAGCTTGAATCTAATTCATCTCTGTTTCGATCTTTTCAATTGATTCTATACATATGTCAATCCCTGTTTCAGCTAATTTCTTTGTTATAATTAGCGGAGGTAAAAATCGTAGCACATTATCGTAATGACCACCTATTTCTATGATAACTCCTCTCTGAAACATTTCATCCCTAATTTTTGAACAAAGTTCTGATGAGGGTTTCTTTGTTTCTTTATCTACAACTATTTCAATTCCTATCATTAGTCCCTTTCCTCTAACTTCACCAACAATCAAAGAATCCTTTTCAACTTTTTCTAACTTCTTTAGAAGATAGTTTCCTAGCTCTTTAACATAGCTTGCTAGATTATTTTCTAACATAAAATCTATAGATGCTGAACCTGCAGCCATAGCTGTTACATTCCCTCTGAATGTCCCTATATGAGCAGCTTTTGACCAAACATCTAAATCTGGTCTATATGCTATTGCAGAGAGAGGATAGCCTCCACCAAGAGCTTTAGATAAGGTAATAATATCTGGTGAAGATCCTGAATGTTCAGATGAGAAAAACTTTCCTGTTCTGCAAAATCCTGCTTGGATTTCATCAAAAACTATAGGAATTTCATATTTATTACTTATCCCTGCTATTCTCTTTACAAAACTATTATGTGGGATAATAGATCCACCTTCACCTTGTATTGGTTCTATAATTGTCATCGCTGGGTCAACAACACCTGAATGAGGATCTTCTAGAATGTGCTCATAATAATCTGCACAAGCATTTGCACAATCTTCAGCTGTTTTTGTTTTAAATGGGCATCTGTAAGAATAAGCAAAAGGAACAAAATGGACTTCGGGAATAAGTGGAAGGTAATTCTTTTTCCAAGATTTTCCAGAAGTTAACGCGAGAGCGCCTGATGTCATCCCATGATATGCTCCCTCAAAAGCGATAATTCCATGTCTTTTAGTGATAGTTTTTGATAATTTTATTGCACTTTCAACTGCATCTGATCCAGTTGGTCCACCAAAGACGATTTTGGAGTTGTTTTTCAATTCTCCGGGTAGAATATTCTGTAATTTCTGCACTAGTTCTAAACGAATCTCTGTAGGAAAATCTAGAGTGTGTGTTATATTCTTTTGAATTTCATTTACTTTTTCTGCTATGGATGGATTACAGTGACCTAAAGCTAGAACACCAGCTCCACCAAAGAAATCAATGAAAATATTTCCATCAACATCTTTGATTGTAGCTCCATGTCCTTGAGCAAAGGCAATAGGAGAACCTTTAGGATATGAAACAGGTTTTCCTTCAATCCTCTCTTGTAAATCTAATATCTTCTTGGATTTAGTGCCAGGTATAGTTTCTTTTATAATTGGAGCTTCTTCAAAACTTAGTTCATCAAACTTCATTCTGTGAAAAATTTTCTCTATTATATTAAAATCTTGGGTGACATTAATATACACCATCGATTTTTCTTACTGTATGAAAAACAAAATTGCAATTGTTACAGGTGCAAATGCAGGAATAGGAAAGGCAACAGCACTCAAATTAGCTGAAATGGGTGCTCATGTAGTAATGGTTTGCAGAAACAAAAAAAGAGGAGAAAAAGCTCTTCTAGAAATTCAAGAAATAGCAAACAAAAAGAATCTGGATTTAATGTTGTGTGATTTTGCATCTTTGAAATCAATAAACAATTTTGTGAAAGAATTCAAAAACAAATACCAGAGACTTGATGTACTTATCAACAATCATGGTCTTGTTTCACTTATCAAGTCTAAAACTGAAGAAAAGATAGAAACCACTTTTGCAGTCAACCATCTAGGTTATTTTAGTTTAACTCTTCAATTACTGGATGTGCTTAAAGCTTCAGCTCCTTCAAGAATTGTCAATGTATCTTCTAGCGCTAATTACAGGATTAGAAAATTAGAGATAGATGATTATAATTGTGATAAGAGAAATTATCAGTTCATGAAAGCTTATCAAGAATCAAAGTTGTATAATATTATGTTCTCTTTTCTCCTTGCAGAGAAATTGCAAGGAACTAACATTACTGTTAACTGTCTTCATCCAGGTTTTGTGAAAACACAAATAGGATTGAACAACTTTTTTCTCAAACTACTTACTCCGTTAGCTAAGTACAAAGGTGTTACTCCTGATGAAGGAGCTAGGACTTCTATTTATCTAGCTACTTCTCCTGAAATGGAAGGAGTTACAAGTAAGTATTATCATAAAATGAAGGAAAGAGATCCAAACAAACTAGCATTTGATAAAGAAGCACAAAAGAAATTATGGAATTTAAGTTTAAAACTTACTAATCTTCAATTTAATATATAATAGGTTTAAAAAAAATAAAAATAGTAAGGGAAATCATTACAGTTGAATTTCTATCCAGTAAGCAGGATGATCTGATTGTCCCCTTTCTATATACACCGCATCAAGAACGGTGATTCCTGAACTGAGGAATATATGGTCAATTCTATCTGCTGCTGTTCCCCATTTCTGTACCCAGGAATCTTCTAAAACTCCTACTGTTATATTATATGATTCTGAGTTAGGTCTGAAATTAAAATCTCCACCAAAAATAACGTTATCTAGACCAGAAGTTTGACTTAATATTTCTTCTATTTGGTATCTTTTAGCTTCATCACCTCTTGCAGCAGGATGGCTCGAAAAAACATTGAATGACAATGTAGAATTGAAAGTTATTTGTGCTTGGGTTGTGCTTATTTGTTGATGGGTACTATAAACGAAGAATGCCTTTGCATTTGAGATAGGATATTTTGATAAGATTGCAGTACCATATGTATTTGTAACAGTCTTCGCTCCTCTGTAAGAATACATATTTAATTTATCAGCGAGATACCTAACAACATCCGAGTTTCCTCCTCCTATTCTAGCAGTATCGCTTTCTTGTAAACAAATTATATCAGGATCAACACTTCTAATTAGTTCCAGTTGTCCATCATAATTTTTTTCACCTGTGAGGTTTACTCCTAGCCTAATATTATATGACATAATAATTAGAGATGTTTTTCCTTCATCTGGTTCAACAGGATGGGGGGCTGTAACAAATGCACCTACAAATGTTCCTAAAAATATCAACCCGAGGATTGTAAGAATAATTGATTTGGATTTAATATCTTTAGCTGCTTTTTCAAAGCTTAATGTACTCTTCTTGAACAGAAAAACAGGGATTGTAACAAACAATCCTGGTATTAGAAAAGCTAACCAATACATATCTCTGAATAAAGTACTGATTGGTGGCATATATCCCCATACATTTGGGAAGACTTGCAGGAAGATTACTATTATGGCATACAAACCTGCTCCTAAAGCAAAACTTCCTCCAACTTTTGCTGGCTTTGGTTTTATTCTTAGTAACTCTATTGATAAAAGAATAAAGTCTATGTAAATTATAGGGGATAGAAGTATCATTAAAATTAAGGGGATTTGATGTGCAGAAGTAGTTGATGCAGCTATAATAGGATATAAAGTATGATTATCAGGGAAGAAAATTCCATAAGTCGGAATAATTTGATGTACTAATACTGTCAAAGTAAGAGAGAGTGTAAATAATCCATTCCATACCCAAAGCATCCACGATTTGATTTCATTCAGCAAATTAGGTTTTAATACCATTACAATGATGAATAGAATTATCATCACTAAAACACCTAAAACAATTCCTATGTAATTACCCTCTGTCCATCTCGAAATAACAGTTGGACTCATAAAAGTAAACCAGACAATTATAAAGACACTTGACAAACCAAGAGTTAGAAGTAGTATGCGACCAAAGCTTGCAGTTTTTCCTTCTTCTAATGATTCTTTCTGAACAACCTTCTCACTTTTCAGTAACATACCAACTAACATAAATGACGCTACTATTCCTAGTATCCAGCCAATAATCTGAAACCATCTATAAATTGAAACATCTAGTGTCGAGTTAATTGTTCTGAAAAGTAAAGATAATACTACAGCTAAAGCTAAAGATATTCCCAGCGTTACACCAGTTTGTTGCTCTTTGTTTTTACCTCTTGTGAAATATGCAGGAAAGAAAATAAGAAAACTACTAACAGACAGTCCAGCTAATATCAGCAGAGCTTCTCCTTTAAGTAAAGGTTCTATTAATCTAGTTATAATGATCAGCTCTCCAACTATAAATAAAGTCTTATCTGATATTTCCTTTCTAAAGAAGAATAAACCTACTGAGGATAATAAGAATAATAATGCAAGAATATGTAATGTAGGTTTCAATCCTAGAATAGCATAATCAAAAATTCTTTCAGCTAAATCTGAAAGCATTTGAATGAAAAATAAAAAGATTACACTAAACAGGATAAATTCTGAATAATTGTTCTTAATAAGATTCTTAAAATCAATCATAAATAGTGTCTTTTATTAGCTTGTATAAAAATAATCTGAGTGTTTCTCATATCAGAAGATATGAAATCTGTCAATTCTTCGAAAGATAAGAACTTTAATCTTTTAAATATCTGAAAAGAATACACTTTGATTTTTTAAATATTAAATAATAAAAGTGTTCATAGTACCATAAAACATAGAGAAAAATGATAAAAGCAGAAGAAATCAAAAACAATAAAGATTGGAAAAAAGTAAAAGAAGTTGCAATCAAGAAAAAGCTAGAGAGAGAAATTGAAGAAATATTAGATAAGCAAATAAATGATAAAAAGGATAATAAAAAAGGGAGTTACCAAACAAGAAGAAATTCTATTTTTCGAAAGGATAAAGGAAATTAGAATGTGTTTATGTTAACCTGCTAGAATAATAAGAGCATCTCCTCTCAATGTTTTATTATTTCTTGAGATAGGAGGGAATTCAAGGAATTTTAATTCTCTAGATTTTTCAGAAGCTTATCATATTTCTTTGAATTATTTGCTAATTCGATCATGCTGAGAGTTTGGATAACAGCAGTCACTTCTTCTAAAGAAAGGCTGTCTACCATCTGTACAAATTCATCTGATTTTTCGTTAAATAATATTGAAGTTATTTTTTTCGAACTTTCATTCATCAAACTAATAAATTGTTTTATATTAGATTTACCTGGTTGAGGAACATTGTAGACTATTCCTAATAACTGTCCTAAACTCTCAATGCAATTCTGATTCGCACAAATCATCTTTTCGTAATATGATTCAACAAAGAAAAACTTAGCAGTTCTAGCAAAGATTTTTTCTGTCATAGATTTCTCCATTGCCATCCTCTTTCCAACTAGAGCAACAAAACCTGCATCTATAAGATGCTGGATATATCGGTATAAGGATTTGTCAGAGCGTTTTTTCTTACTTACCATCTCTTTGATTTTTTTCTCATCTTTAATCCCTTGTTTCATAAGATCTTTAATAATGAATTTTGAATAATCTTCTTCAATTTCTTTGACAGTTTTGTATCCTTCTCTAAGAGACATCAAAATAGGATAGTAATTTGGATTGCTCATAATAAGCAGCTTTTCTTCATCTTTGATTAATATAACAGGCTTTTGTTTGAATTCAGGATCAATTATATCTTGAGTTTTCATAGGAGACCCAATTCCCAATTTTTGTTTGCATATTAAAGAATTCCCATGCACTAATAAACATTCTCATCTGATGAGAAGACTTATAAGTGTTCTTGAGAGCCTCTCTCATTGCTTGAGAAAGCATGTTTTAATAAAAAATGTTCGAAGGTGCAAAAAATGGAATTTAAAACATATGAAGAATCAAGGTTAGAAGACCTTGGAAAATTAGTAAAAGATGTTGTCAAAGATTGGCCTGTTGATCCTTGGTATCCTACAATGAAGCAACTCAAAGAAGCTTATGATGGTAATGAAAACTTTACACCAGAGACTCGTCATTTCTTATATGATGGTGACAAATTAGTCGCTTTTCTAAGCAGTGCTTTAGAAGAGAAAGATGAAGAAAAAGGAATACAATGGGGTTCTATTCACATGCCATTCATCAGACAGGGATATGAAGGAGTAGAATCTAAACTTTATGATAAAACCATGGGAGTGCTAAAAGAAAAGGGAGCTCAGAAGATTCGCGTATATTCTAGACCTGAATATGGATATATCCCAGAATTATTGGAAAAATGGGGATTTAAAAAAGTGGAAGAATCAGGCAAAAGAGTCATTCTTTCTGCTAACAAATTCGTAGATAAAGAATTTGGCAAACCAGAACACTTCCATGAACTCGATCTAAATGATGACAAACATCTAGCTAAATTTAAGAAATATTATCTCAAAGCTAGAACTGAAGTTGATGAGGAAAATTTTGATCAAACAATGAAGACTTTTAGAGAGAGAGATTTAACTATTTCTTGCGTTATAGCAAAAAAAGATGAAGTTTTGTCTTATGGATTACTCTACAAAGCTGATCAACCCAAGAGATCATTCTTGTCATCTATACCAGTTTTTAGTAAAGATCATGAGTATATCTTAAAAGAAATGGTAGTTTTCATGGCAAATAAGGCTAAAAAAGAAGGTTACGAGGATATCTATCATGGATTAGTTGATCAAGAAAACGAAAAACTATATAAGAAGATAGGTATAGAATTCACTCCATCTTTTAGATATGAGTTGAAACTTGATTAGAAACCATATTACAATTTTTTCTCTTTTTTTTCTTTTTTAAAAACACATAAAGCTTTTATCTATCTAGAAATACTTTCTCTTTAATCAAAGAGAGATGATTATATGATAAAAAAACACATAAAAATTTCTATTTTCATAGTTTTACTATGTTCAATTTTCAGTTTTCTACCAAATAATTCATTTCTAGTTAATGCTGGTTCAGGATTTTTCACTGAAGATTTCTCAACAACAACTTATCTTGATGTGGTCAACACCAATGCTACAGGATGGGGATCTGGATTAGTTAAAAGTCCATACAAAGAGAATCTTGAACTTAAATCAATTTACAATAACACAAAAGATCCAGTAGATGTTTTCGTAGATGGAGATTATGCTTATGTTGCCGATTATCATGGAGATTTATCGATATTTGACGTAAGTGACTCATCGAATCCAGTTAGTATAAGTAACTATTCAATAGGAAATGGTGCGGGGACACCGACAGGTGTTTTTGTTTTAGATTCTGTATGTTATGTTGCCACTCGTCATTGGGGATTACAGATAGTAGATGTATCCACTCCTTCAGTTCCAAACAATTTCAGTGCTTATTATACAATAGATCTTCCACATGATGTTTTTGTAGAAGGAGATTATGCTTATGTTGCAGATGAGGAAGGTGGAGTACAAATAGTTGATATTAGCAATCCATCTATTCCAACTAATGCTTCAGCAATTGATGTTGGTGGCAGAGGATATGGTGTCTATGTTGAAAACTCCAAATTGTATGTAGCTGAATATTATGGCAAATTCTTAGTTTATGATGTAACAACTCCGACAGCACCAGTTCATCTTGGTAATGTCTCTACAACTTCGAATCCGAACGATCTATCTGTTGATGGTGATGTAGCGTATTTAGCAAATGGCTTTGGTGGTTTTTACACAATTAATGTTACTGATCCAAATAATCCTAATGTTTTAGACAACTACTCCACAGGTAATCATATGAGAGATGCTAAGTTTAGAGAGAAAATTGTTTATGTAACAGATGCTATGTTAGGGGTTCTAGTTCTTGACATATGTGATCCAACAGATATAACTTTGATAACTTCGTATGACACGTATAACTGGCCTGAAGGTTTATTCGTTAAAGATGGAATGGTTTATGTAACAGATTACATGGGAGGATTTCTAATTCTAGATCATAGAGGGTATGAGAATAGAGTTGTTGCACAATCAACAACTATTGTTTCAATAACGGATGAAGCGCAGTTTGCAAATGCAACAATGCTACTAACCAGCCATTCTACATTATGGTCTGGGATGGCAATAGGTCTCTATCTTTCAGCAGATGGAGGTGTAAATTGGCAACATGTAGATAATGGTCAAGAAACAATTTTAACTAATCCTGGAACAGATTTAAGATTCCAGTTAGTTCTGATTTGTCTCAATTTAGTCAATGTAACTTGGATTTCAGAACTGGAAATAAGTTATACTACTAAGCTGAATGGTGTTGGTAAAAGTTCTCCTTCTCATCTTAGTGGAACAAATGATAACACAACTACACTTACGTGGTTTTCTCTAACAGGTGCCGCAAGCTATTGGCTTCAAGTTGATAGTGCAGGTACATGGGTATCTCCAGAGATAAACGTAACGTTATCTGGAAGTGCTACAGATTATACTACGTCTGCCCTGCCTGACGGATTATATAACTGGAGAATCGCAGGTATTGATTCAGATGGAGATCTTGGTAGCTGGTCAACTGAATGGATATTTACTATTGATACTATCAAACCTAATGTCACGGGACCTGATGATTTCACTTATTCCGAAGGTGAAATTGGTAACAATATAACTTTTGCATATACAGAAATCAATCCAAGTACTCTTACGATTTATTTAGATTATGCACCAATCGATCCAGGATTGATAACTTTTGGAACAAATCATTTCAATGTATCAGCAGATGGTTTAGCAGATGGAAGTCATAATTTCACTTGTGTAATGAGTGATGTTGCAGGAAACACTGGGAGCTATACAGTAATAGTTACTGTAACACCAGTGATAGAAGAATACATGCAAATTATAATAGCTCTACCTATACTGATGATTGTAGGACTTACAGTGATATCAATTTCAAAGAGACGTGAATAGCCTCTTCTTCTTTTCATTTTTTTATTCTTTTGTACAAATACACAAGAGGAATAATGACAAGGATTCCTGAGCTGAAAATTATTATGAAATATCCCCATAATGGAAAACTTCCAGTATAGTGTGATTTCATATAAGATTCTATTGTCTGTCCTATTATTTTCAAACTCTCAGAATCTATATTATCTAAATTATCAGAATGAGTATGGTGGTAATTCCATTCACCATTCATAAAATCAATTATCAAATCTACTGCAGGTATTCCATAATCCTTGAAAGCTATATGATCATCTATTACTGATATTTCAGTTGGATTAAGTGGAAATGCACTGCTGTATCCTAGCTTTCTGCCTTCCCTAAATATTCGATTATGTAAAATCAAATCCGAATTAGTCTCTCTAGTAAATATAAGATCAGTTCCTCCTACCATGTCAAGTAGAATGAAGCTGTTAATTTTTTCTGATTTTGAATCATAGAATTCTTCTATATCATCAACGAATTTCATAGATCCTTCACACCAATCCCAGAATTCTAATCCATACATCCCTAGAGAATATCCTTGATCTTCTGCATCGAGAAAAAGAAACCAAATTTGACAATCTAAGTTGTCCTTGTAAAGTGAAAGAACTCTAGATAACTCTATAAGTACAGCTACTCCTGAACCCCCGTCATTAGCTCCAGGAATTGGTTGACTTTGATTATACGTATCTTTTTCCGCAACGTTTCGTGAATCCCAATGAGCTCCTAGAATAACAATTTTAGTTTTGTTTGTATTGATTTTTCCTAAAATATTTTGACAATAATAATTTGGTTGACTTTCTTTTTGGATTGAGAAATCATGAACAAAAACTTCATCGGCATAAGTCTGCATTTGATCTACTATCCAATCTGCACAATTATTATGAGCAGTTGTTCCAGGAACCCTGAAACCAAAATCTAATTGTGAAGAGATATGATTATATGCATTAGACTCATTAAAAATTAGAGAATGGGATTTTGCAGAAACAAAAGGGTTTTGGGTAAAAGCTAAACTAAAAACGAATAAGAACAATAATGCTAGAGTTAAGTGAGTTTTATGATATTTCAAGTAGGCATTGCCCATTAGTAATGCAAGGAAGATAGCAAATTATTAATCTTTCCAAGAATCAGATAATGTTGTTTTATCATTTACTTCTATATCTCTTGTAAACTCTTATTGATGTCAGCGCAATTAGAGTAATTATGTTCATTATAAACAGATATGGACTTCTTGTTGTTCGAATTTTTTGTGGGTAAATATCTACTGATTCGGAAGGTCCATCTATTAGATAATCACCTCTTCCACTGTAATCAGAATAATAATTTCCTATTTTACTTCCTTCATCATACCAAGTATTTGAAAATCCTTCATCATATGCTTGACTAGTTATTTCTCCAAAACGTTCATTATCAATATTATAAGTTTCTGCTTTTCCACAATCAATCAATGTGTTTTGATAAACATAGTTGAAATTAGAAAGACTAATTATAATTGCAACTCCAAACATTGAACAGTTTTTAATCTCGTTTCCAATTATATCTGTTGAACTAGTGTAACGAATACCAATTCCATGGTAAAGACAATCACTTACTCTGTTACCTTTAATTGTAATATAATTTGCTTCATTTGTATGAATACTACATGCATGATTTGAACAAGTGTTGTTGATTATAGAACAACCTGTAGTACTAGAAACACCAATTCCTCCTCCCATATCAGTAGTACCTATGCATGTGTTGTTAATAATTTGTGCAGTATTAGAAGCGACAGCATGTACATTTATACCTATATATTCTGCAAGAAGATAACAATTCCTAATAATAAAATGTGCAGTAGTACCAGTAACATAAATACCATTTGAAAGGAAACCAAAAGATTCAATTCTATAATTCTCTATAATATATGGCTCTTCTTCAGTACCAGAACCATCA
>JAEOTE010000003.1 GCA_016839945.1 Candidatus Heimdallarchaeota archaeon
CTGAAGATCCGAAACCTTTGCCCAAAAAATATGATCCATCTTCTAGTACTAAAACAGCGTTTCTGATTTTTTGAGATCTATTTTTTCTATACAATCTGGTCTTCTCCAGACAATCCAGAAACATAAACTTAAGTCTTATGATAACAGAGTGTGTCAAGTGTTAGACTGCAATATTAGATTAATTGTTGAATTCAGGAATAATTTTGATTGTTTAATTGTTCCCTGATTCCTTTTGACCCAATCTTTTGATTTTTCTATATTTTCTTCTCTAGAAATAATCATAAGTTTCACCTGTTTCTTAGCAGGACCTCCTACAATATTGTAGGACTCCACAACCATGGTAGGATTAATAGCTTGATTGATTTCTTCCGATTTTATTTTGAGATTAATATTAGCGGTTTTTTTAGCAATATTTTCAAGTAATCCAGGAGTGATATCTTCAAGTAATTTGCCATTTTCAATTAAGGTTCTAATCATTACACCAATTATATTATGAGCAATTCTAAATGGAATATCATGATTGCGTACTAGAATGTTAGCAAGTTCTGTCGCAGTAATAAATCCAAGAGAGGATTTTTGAAGTAGGTTCGACTTTACTTCCAAATTCTCTAATATATCGGAAAGCATACTTAGACATTCGCGCGAGGATTTAAGGACTCTCCAAAGTTTAGGTGTAATTTCTTGGAAATCCAGATTATATACGGAAGGTAATCCTTTGAGAATCACTGCGCATGAAACAAATTCGCCAATGATGCTACTCATTTTCGACCTAATCACTTCAAGTATATCTGGATTCTTTTTTTGGGGCATTATACTACTTGTGAATGTAAAGGAATCAGGAAGTTTGATGATTCCAAATTCAATTGTATTCCAAATAATAAGATCTTCTACAAATCGTGTGATCCCTACTCCTAGTATTGACATGATAGCGATAATCTCAAGGACAAAATCTCTTGTGCCAACAGCATCAATAGAATTTTCTAGAATTCCACTAAAACCGAGCAATTCAGACATACGTTGTCTGTTTATCGTAAAGCTTGTGGTAGCTAGAGCTCCTGATCCCATTGGACATAGATCGATACGTGTATAAGATTCTTTAAGTCTATTCATTGATCGTTGTAGTACATCAAATTGAGCTGTCAAGTAATGTGCAAATGTTATAGGCTGCGCGGGTTGTAAGTGTGTGTATCCAGTCATCAGTATTTTTAAGTTCTTTCTAGATTTTGAAAGTAGATTTTCTTGAAATTCAATTATGACCTTAATAAGAAAGAGAAGTTCTTCTCTGAGATTCATCCTTATAGCTGTAGCCACTTGGTCATTACGACTTTTGGCTAAGTTTAAGTTACCGCCAATCTCGACACCTATATTTTTTACTACTTCTTCCTCAATTGCAACATAGGCGTCATCAATATCATCACTTAGATGAATTTTTTCATAAGTAGTAGATAAAGTAGACAGAATTTTTTTTCCGATTTTTTCTTTAATAATACCGTTTTCGGTAAGCATTACAATATGTGCTTTGTTTATTTCAACCAGATGCATGAGAAATGCCTTGTCATCCTTTGCAGATGATACAAAATTGATAATGTGTTTTTTTGCGTTCAGTAGCCTTCCAGATCTTAAAAGTCTAGACATGTTCTTTTACCTTTATTCTTTTTAGAAGCACATTCGCTACCTGGGTTGGAAGACCCCATAATTGTATAAAGCCTGCTGATAGTGTTTGATCGAAAGTTGTATCCATGTTATATGTAGCTAGAGATGCATCATAGAGTGAATATGGTGAAGAACGTCCTACAATCCTATAGCCTCCTTTGAAGAATTTTAGCCTTACATCTCCACATAACCTTTCTTGTGTTTTATTAATGAAAGCGTCCAAATCATTTTTTAGGGGATCTTTCCACAGCCCATTATATACAAGATTTCCCCATAAAATGTCAACTTGCTGTTTGAACATAAGTTCATGTTTTGTCAAGACAAGTTGCTCAAGATCTTTATGAGCCTCAATTATTATGGTTGCAGCTGGACATTCGTACATCTCTCTTGACTTAATGCCTATCAGTCTATCCTCAATATGATCAATCCTTCCTATTCCATATTTTCCAGCAATTTCATTGGCTGCTCTGATAAGTTCTACTGGTTTCATCCTCTTTCCATCTAGGGATTCAGGCTCACCGAATTCAAAGTTAATAGATAAATATTCATTCTCATTTAATGATGCATTAGACGATCTTGTCCAATTAAATATATGCTCTGGAGGTTCAACATTAGGATTCTCTAAGACGCCACACTCTATCGAACGACCCCAAAGGTTCTCATCAATACTATATGGCTTCTCAGGTTGAACTGGTATAGGAATATCATGTTTTTTAGCAAATTCAATTTCATAATCTCGAGTCATTCGCCATTCTCTTACAGGGGCAATTATTTCAAGTTCTGGAGCTAGTGATCTTATTGTTATTTCTATTCGCACTTGATCATTCCCTTTACCAGTGCATCCATGAGCAATTGCGGTTGCCTTATTGCTTTGAGCAATCTCTACAAGTTTCTCTGCTATTAACGGTCTTGACAGTGCAGTACTAACTGGATATTTGCCCTGGTACAGAGCGTTTGCTTTTATAGCAGGGAATATATAATCTTCAGAAAATTTTTTCTTCATATCCAACGAATAATGTTTTAGTGCCCCCATTTTCTTTGCTTTTTCTTCGATTTCAAGAAGGTTGCTTTGCTGTCCTACATCAAGAGTGACGGTAATTATTTCAGCGTTATATTTCTCTTGTATCCACTTTAATAAAATCGATGTGTCTAATCCACCTGAATAAGCCAAAACTATCTTTTTTTTCATATTTCCCTCACCTATTTTAAAGGATAAGGTAAGAAAAATCTTATATATATATATTGGTCAATAATAACCAAAAATAGCCTTAAGTGAACAATAATGGTCGTAATGTCTTTATCAAAAGCAGTGCAAATCTTAATCGAACAGGATCCCCAAATCCAAGATTCACTAGAAAGAGGTTTTGCTAACTACAGCGCTATTGCTCGCTTGCTGAAAGCTGAAGTTGAGACATTTCTAGGTAAAGAAGTTGCTTTAGAGGGCTTAATAACAGCTGTAAAAAGAATCAAAACATCTTTTGAACCAAATAAAAAATGTCAAAGAGTGATTGCGGGAAGTACTATAACCCTTAAAACCGATATAGCGAAGATTTCTATGGAGAACACAAAAAAGAATTCTGAGATGGCCAGATTAACATCAATAAAATATCCAGATGATTTGTTTCAAATTATCGAAGGAACCCACATACTAACACTAGTTACTGATCAAAAGATCTTCAATAAGGTGCCAAAAATTTTTGGAAATGTAGATAAAATAGAAGAAAAAAGTAACTTGGCAATGATCACAGTAAAAAGCCCAAAAGAAATCGTTGATACACCAGGTTGTATCATAGGCTTTTATAATCAGATTTCAAAAGCCAAAATTAACATAGAAGAAACCTTAAGTTGCTCCACAGAAACTATAATAATTCTTGAAATGGATAACGCAGCATTGGCATTTAATCTTCTCCTAAAACTAATAGCTAACACAAGATTGATTGTCAACAAGAAAAAAAGTTCTTCTGATATAACACAATGACTTATTTATGAATTTAAGGTTCACTGTATCGGATTTACAATACTACAGTTATTCTATCTTTTATATCCTATTTTTCTAAGAAGATTCTTTCTTAGATCTGATTCTTCCTTATTTTCTATTCCTAAAGGTTTAAACCCATCAATAACACCTAATATTCCACTTCCTTTCTCAGTATCTGCAACAACCACCTCTAATTTATTTGCAGAAGCTGCATAGATTGTGCATATCTCAGGAACTCGCTTCAAATCATTGAGAACATTAATAGGATATGCCCCTTGAAGAAAAATCAGAAAAGAATGCCCACAGCCAATTTTTAACATATTACAAGCTGCTGCATTTTTTAGATGATCGTCATTTCCCTCTATTCTTACAAGTCTTTCGCCACTTGCTTCACAGAAAGCCAGTCCAAATTTCAAATTAGGCACTGAATTGACCAGAGATTCATAGATATCTTCAACTGTTTTGATAAAATGTGCCATTCCTATTATTGCGTTACTATCTTGTGGGGTATTGATCTCTATTATTTTAATATCCAATAGCATTTCCCCTTACAAAATATTCTAAACTAATACCTTTAAATTTATCTTTTACTAACAATAATATTTTAAAATTTTCCATAGATTATACATTCTTGGACGAGTAGGAAAATTAAGAAAAGGCGGATTTATTTTTTGACTCATCAGCCAAAAAAACCTTTGCGTTTTTCCATTGATCTCTAATTATGTCTATTGTACCTGACAATCCTGAGTGAACAGAATAGAAAATATAGCAAAGATAAGAACATTTTGTACAATGACTATATTCATCTCGCAAACGATCAAACTCGGGTGTTTTCCAAAGCTTTGGAAGATCAAAAATTGAGGCTACAGATTCTCTGCTATGACATCCAGCTACACGCCCCAAATGGTCAACTATGAGAAAACTATTTAGAGCTTTGCATTCCCATTTTCTTTCACCTGTCAGAGCAAGCTCTCGAAGAGCTTCCAAAGTTTTATTTGTAATGTATACATACTCACTTGTTTTCTTTAATTCAAGTAGATCATCAAAGACTTTTACAAGTGCTTTTCTATCCTTAATTCTATATTCATTACTTTCCTTCCCTATTGAGAACATACCATTCTTAAATGGATAATCATACCAGTAAAGACAATACCATACTGGAACTTCACGTTCAATAAAATATTTAGTGAAGTCTACAATATCATAAAGGTTAATCTGAGATATTGTTGGAGAAACTCCTATATTTATCCCTTCCTTCTTCAATATCTCTATAGAGTCCATCGCATTTTTCCAGGCACCAGAAATACCTTTCAAATAATCATTCTTTTCTTTATCCAGTGTATCCAAAGATATTGCTATAAAATCAACATTCTGCAATGCTT
This sequence comes from Candidatus Heimdallarchaeota archaeon, assembly GCA_016839945.1. Taxonomy (GTDB): domain Archaea; phylum Asgardarchaeota; class Heimdallarchaeia; order Heimdallarchaeales; family Heimdallarchaeaceae; genus UBA460. The sequence continues at coordinate 5,014 of JAEOTE010000003.1, forward strand.
CAATTTTTTTTACAGCTGTACTACCATTGTCATAAATAGTTGTTATAAATCTTTCAGAAGCATAATCTAGCAACTCCTTTATGTCCTCTCTAAGCAAAGGATTTCCTCCAGAGAAAACAATTTCAAGTACTCCAATTTTTTCTAAAATATCCAATCCACTTTTAACTTGTTCAGTTGACAATTCATTTAATGATTGATCATTCCATACATTACAGCCTCTACATCGATAATTGCATTTCCTTGTTAACATCCATTGTGCATGATAAGTTTTGGGTGACTTTAATGATCGTTTAATAATCCCAAGTGTTTTGGATGAGAATTTCACGAAATACACCTTTAGGAAGATTATGCTTTGGGAAAAATAAATATTTCCAGTCTTTTGCTTAATTTTCAACAATCCTCTACTATTTTTAGGCAAAACGTCTTATTTTAAGCCATATAGAAGACCCCCACAATACGCTACAAGTCTTAAAACATCAATGAAAGGATAAATGAATACCATTGAATTTCTCTCTTTAAATGCAATATAAATATAGAAAGTAGATAACATTGCAAAAGGAATAATACTTGTTATAAATATTGAAATAAGCAGTGCATTTTTTATTTCCTTTGAAAAAAAACATACAGTTGGGATTACCAGAATCCAAAAAATAAAAATCAGCAATGTAGATAGGTTCCATTTTGCAATCCTTGTTTTAGTTTTCTTCTTAACCATCAATGCACCTCCTCTACCATAGTTAAAAGTCTGCTTCAGAAGTCTTCTTAGACTAGTCCGATGTTGATGTTTTATGATGGATTTAGGGTCAAGGACCATTTTAAAACCGCTATCACATATACGTTCCACAAGTTCATCTTCATCAAAACCAAAATGTATAGATTCATTGAATCCTCCAAGTCTTTCAACTATATTTCGACGAAATCCCATATTACATCCTGCCGGATAATGAAGTGGAGGTTCTACATTATCAAGAACAACATAATTTCTGAATCTTCTTAAGACTGGCATAAAACTAAGATCTGCATATTTCGAAAGAAATGAATTTTTATATCCAACAACAGATCCACCTACACATCCTATCTCAGGGTTCTTGAAATTATTTACCATAATATTAACCCAGTCTTTTGGCACTTTACAGTCAGAATCAGTGAATAGAATAATGTCTCCCTGACTTTTTCTAATCCCTATATTCCTCGCAATATTAAGTCCTTTCCTAGGTTCAACAATTAACTTAACAGTATATCTCTTAACGATATCTATTGTTTTATCTGTTGATCCGCCGTCGACAACAATTACTTCAATGTTTTTCTTATCGTATACGATTTTTTGGAGAGAGTCTAAAAGAACCTCTATTGTTGTTTCAGCATTATATACAGGAATAATTATTGAAACTGTTGGATCAAAGAAATTTTTGGATGACACTTTTTTCATCTTCAAAGTACATAATTAACTTACTACTTTTCCCTATAAAACCAGATTGGTTTAATATGAAGTTTCATGAGATCGCAAATAATCCGATAATGTTCTTCTTCATTTTCAACTAGGATTTTTTTAATCCTATCTCGGAATAGCAACTTTCCATTTCTAGATTTCACCGTTAGAATTGATCCAAAGGTAACATGCAATAGTTGTCTTTCATTGTCTTGATTCAAATATACATTTTCTAACTGTAAATTATCAATTTGATAGGGATCCAGAATTCTATTAATATCTATTCCAGTTTTGTAGCTTTCCTTATCAAAACTAAATCTTTGAAGTGCATAGGACACGATTTCTCTAAATAAAGAAGTATCATGACGAGAAATAACACGAAGAGCTTCTAAATAGCTAGTTCCTGAAGTCTTTAAATGAAGAATACCAGCAGCGTGTTTGCCTAGAATATGATATATTCTAAACTTATCACTTCCTGAATGAATGCTTAGCTTGTAAGGACCCAATACCTTTGCTATTGATATATGTATTTTTAAAATTTTTTCGAATTGGCTAATGTCACCAATATAATCAATGGCTTTTTCGAATTTACCCACATATCTTAAAGCCAAAGAATTAATTCTCACTCCGAGTCTTCTTAACTCAGAAGCTATAAAGATGTGTTCAATTGGAGAAGTAGGATTTTCTGTTTCATCAACTGACATCTCAAAATCAAAAGTTTTATTCTTTAAGAGACGCTTTATTTGTCTATACATTTTAACCGTATATAATATTGCAGACGAATACTTGAGAGCTGCTTTCCGAAGATTTTCTTTAGAGAACTTCTCTATTGATTTTTTTCTTGAGACCACAATCGATATTTCTTTATTAAGATATAATTCGTTATATTGGCACTTCTTACATTTAAGGTCAGACCATGGAAGACTCTCATATTTTTCTGTAAGAATATCGAGACTATATTCATCAACCTTATTATCAACAAATTCTGAGGGATCTATGGTAAACATAGTGTATCCA
>JAEOTE010000142.1 GCA_016839945.1 Candidatus Heimdallarchaeota archaeon
ACAGAACTAAAAACAGGTAGAGAAAGATCAAAAGATGTTGTTATTTCACCTCCATCTAGAAGAAAAGTAGCAATAACAGATTCATCTTTTCCTGCAATCAAACTAAGCTTTTCTTGTAATAGTACAGTTTCCTCTTTAAGTAAGGGAATTTTCAAATTGGGGAACGATTCATCTTCACTTTCTTGAGAGGAATAAATAAACATTGGAGAGAAAACTATGGAAGAGAGGAACAAAATGAGTACCACTGATGTTTTAAGATATGGTGGGGCTATTCTTTTCTTGAAGTAGAGATTTTTTTTGGTACTCATGAAGCGTTCCCCTCATATTTTATATTAAGTAAGAATATTGATAAGACTTTATTTTTATAAAATTTAAAGTATTGAGTTCTAATTTTCTCGAGTTCCTTCATATAGCGACCTCCAGCATATTCATAACAACAAAAGCTAAACCATTAAGGATGAAAATAACGAAAAGAGCTATTGTACCTGCTTTTTCGACCCTTAACTGTTTGATAACCACCACTGATTCAATTAATAATCCTACGAAAATTAACTGAATTACGAATAATAAAACAATGACCCAAACATCCATTTGCAAAGGAGAAACTGAGTATTCAAACTCAAAAACCAAGGACATGAGAATGCTTAACACGATAAAAGGTAATTGTGCAAAAATTATACCTTGAAATAAAGCTAACCTACCTATCTTTCTTTTGAATATTATACTTACTAGGAACTCACTAATTATGTAAGTTATAAGAACTGAAAGAATAAAAAAAACTGGTGCAAAATAGTCAGGAACTATATATGAAGGATAAAGGAAAATTGGGGTAACAGAAAGAAAATATGTTGCTACTCCAAAACCTATGAATAGAAGAATTGAGAAACCTAATGACCTCACTGGATCATTTGCTATAAATTGGAAGATATGTCTTAGAAAGATTGTATGCATAAAAGAAAAACGACCATATACTTGCAAACCAGGTGCAGAAACATCTAACTCATCCTCTATTAGAGCATAAGCTCTGCTTCCTTTTTCAGTTAGAAGATATTTCTTTGATGTGTCTTGAGTGATTAATTCACCGAGAGTATCTAAGTGATGATAGAGAGTTCCAACTTTCATCTGAAACCTTTCTTGGATTTCAGTAAAAGAAACGATTTTTTTTTCACCAATAAAACTAAGTAACTCTCTTCTAATTTCATTTGAGAGAGCTTTCCATATTTCAGGTGAAGTTCGTTTCTTTGAAATCATAATAACTAACATTAATTGTCATCAGTTAATTTAAAATTTGGCTTTCTATTAATGGGATTGAATTATGTTGTACATAGTATCTCTCTGAACAGGAATTCTTTTTGCATCTCTAATCAAATCAATAAATTCTTCTATTGATTTCTCCTCACCAAATTGCCCACCTGCACTTTTAGTAATAGATTCAACAAAAAGCGTTCCTCCTAAATCATTTACTCCTGCATTAAGAGAAAGCTGAGCAAACTTTGGACCTAGTTTAACCCAAGAAGCTTGAATGTTTGGAATAACTTCTCCCATGTACAATCGAGCAGTACTAAAAAGTGCTAAATCGTGCATCCCTGTACTTCCAGGCCTCGCTCCTAAATATCTATAGAGTATAGTTTTATCGTGCACAAAAGGCAATGGTACAAATTCAGAAAAACCTTGGTAAATATCTTGGATATGTTTCAACAGAACTAGGTGTTCAGCTTCATCTTTATGTGATTCAATATGGCCATACATCATGGTTGATGTTGTCTTTAATCCTAATTGGTGAGCTGTTAAAACAATATTCACCCATTGATTGGTTGATATTTTTTCTGGGCAAATAATCTTACGAACATCATCTACTAAGATTTCAGCTGCTGTACCTGGCATTGAATCTAAACCATTGCTTATTAATTCCTTTAGAACATCTGCAACAGATTCTCCGGTGATTTGCGACATGTAAGCTATTTCAGCAGGGGAAAATGCATGTATATGTAACTTTGAAGTAGTTTGTCTGATTGTTTTGAGTATTTCTAAATAATAATCGAATGTTAATTCTGAGTCTAATCCGCCTTGAAGACAAACTTCAGTACATCCCCTTGCAATTGCTTTTTCAACTTCTATCTTTATATCATCCAAAGACATTCGAAAAGCTGTCACATTGTTATTCTTTTCATCAGCTCTAAAGGAGCAGAATCTGCAAGATCCTATACAATGGTTTGTAAAATTAATATTCTGATTTAAAACAAAAGAAACATTATCCCCTACTTGCTGTTTTCTTAAATCATCAGCTAAGGAAGTTTGAATCCATAAATCCCTTCCTCTTTTGCTTAGCATTTTTGTGAGTTCTAATATCTCCTCTTCATGTGATTCATGAAAAGAAGATAAATCACACACTTCTTCTATTTTAGGGGGAGAAAGCTTCTTCATTTCTATAATGTTCCTCTATTATTTTGCGTATTCTATTGCTTAAATATTTTTCATATTCAGGGTAAACTGGTAACCTTGCCTTTAGAGAATAGTCTTGTTGTTCCAATTCTTGTCTCAGCTCTTCTTCTTTATGCCATTTCATATTAGGGTTAATATAATCTATAGATATTGGGGAAACACCACCCAAATCATTAGCTCCACATCTTAACGATTCTATAATTCTCTCTGTGTTAAGATTAGGTGGTATTTGAATACTAATTTGTGAAGGTAAAATACATCTAGCTAAAGAAACAGAGAGTAAATATTCCTCTTCTGAAGGTGGAGGATTTCTTTGCATCGGTGTTCCTTGCTGAGGATTGAAATTTTGAACTATTACTTCCTGAATATGTTTATACTTCTTACTTAATTTTGCTAATGCATCAAGAGATTCTATTCTTTCATCCCATGTTTCCCCTATACCAACTAAAATTCCTGTTGTGAAAGGTATTTTCAATTTTCCAGCATTCTCAATTACTTCTATTCGTAAACTTGGGTTCTTACCTGGAGAATACTGATGGGCTTCTCCTTCAGACATTAGTCGGTCACTACTTGATTCTAGCATTAATCCAAGACTTGCGTTACAATCCTTTAGATATTCCAACTCTTTGTATGGTAAGACACCTAAATTAGAATGAGGTAGTAAAAATTGACTTAATGCAACCTCACAAAAATAATGGACGTATTCGAATGTTGAGCTAAAACCTTGGTCTACAAGAAACTCTCTCGCTGATTGATATTTATCTTCAGGTTTTTCTCCTAGAGTTAATAAAATTTCAGAACATTTGGATTCTTTAGCTTGTTTTATCATTTGTAGATAGTTTTCCTTTGTAATCCAACTCTCTGGATCATCAGAAACAAAACCACAATAACTACATCGATTTCTACATTGTTGAGTTACAGGAACAAAGATATTCCTAGAAAAAGTTATTTCATTACCATAATTTTTTCTAGCAATCTCACTACTCTTGGAGATAAGTTCTTCCTTGTTGTTTTGCAGTAGTGATAGATAATGTTCAACACTCATTCAGACTCAGCTTCTTTAGCTATTTTACCTTTTATCTAATATTAATGAAACTAAGAAACCTTCCTCTAGTTCCTCTATATTTGTTATTTTAAGTTGTGGTGCAGTGGATATATCTTCAATAACCTTTTCACTAAAAAGGTGCTTTGCATTAATACCACCTGCAAAAGCTGGAAAGTAAAAAACATACATTCTATCAATAAGATTATTTTTTAGAAATTGTGTTATAATTGTAGAACCACCCTCAACTAGTATCTTATTTATGTTATATTTCGATTTTAAGATTTCAAGAATAGATTTTAAATTAAGAAATCCGCTTTTTTCATCTTCTGAAACTGCAATCACATCTGTTTTACTTTTTGCAATTTCTTCTTTTTTTTCTTCAGAACATTTTTCAGAAACGAACACCAGAGTTTTGTTGACTTTCTGATTTTTGAGAACTTTTGAATTTAGAGGGATTCTACCATTAGAATCTAAAATTACTCTGAAAGGAGGTGGAGATTTAGGTTTCACATACCTTATTGTTAACATTGGATTATCAGTAATGATTGTGTTAACCCCTACTAATATTGCGTCTACTGAATTTCTTAACTCATGAACTCTTACCCAATCTTCTGTTGTTGAAAGAAAAAGAGCTCCCTTATCCGAAGCAATAACGCCATCAAGAGAACTTGCTACATTAATTATTATTTCTGGTCTTTCCATTTTACTAACCTACCTTTGTACATTTGAAATCCTATATCAGAAGGTTCTGCTCGCATTGTGATTGCACTGTATATATCTTTAGATAATTTCAAGTTGGGATTTTCTAAATCTATTCCTATAAAATCTGCACTAAATCCTTCTTTAATTTGCCCAATTTTCTTTTTTGCTATCAATCCAGGGTTGACTGTTATAGATTTTAATACTTCTCTTGGTGTGATTTTCTGATTATTATTCCGTGCATTAATGAGCGTGAAAGCCATTAATCTAAATGGATCAGGATTACAGCTTAGAACATTATCTGTTCCCAAACCTAGAATTATCCTCTTCCTTAGGATGGATTCTATTGGAGGAAATTTAAGTCCATAATACAAGCTTGAAGTTGGGCAACAAATTACACACATATTTTTTTCCTTTAATAGAGATAATTCATCTTCATTTGCATATGTTGCATGAACAACATAATCAAAAACTGAATAATCACATACCAACTCTATATCTCTTTTACCATATTTTGAGAGAGAATTAGAAAGCAGCTCCTCTGATTCAGAAACGTGTATCCCTACAAGTTTTTCTGGATTATTCTCTTTCAATGATTTTGTTGTTTTCACAATTTCCTTATCTACTGCAAAAATATCAACAAAACCTAAACCATCACTTTCATTGAAAACATCTTCTAAATCTCCTTCTGCTTTACTTCTTCCAAATATCAGCCCTCTTAAAGGAAAACTAGATAATATGTTCTTGAGTAAAACAACTCCTTCCACTCCTTGTTCTCTAAAATCGAAAAAAGTAGTATAACCGTTGTGTACTAACATCTCCAAAGAATTTTGTATACTATCTCTTCGTTCTTCTATAGTGCTAGTATTCAACTTATTATGTTTTATTCCTTCGGGACCTACAGTTTCATCAAGTGATAATCCATAACCTTGATCTTTAAGAAAAGCATCAGCAACATGAGTGTGTGCATTAACAAAACCCGGTATCAAGACATAAGAGGGGGGTAGCAGATACGTTATTGGTTTTTGTTCTTTAGTTATTTCAACAATAATGCCTTGTTCATCTACTTGAATATACACACTTTGAACAAATTCCAAATCGGGCCCAATCAAAGCATTAGCACATATAGTGACCATTTTGCACACGTTAAAATATTTGTGAGTGTATTAAGAGTTTTTTGAATACATAACAAGTTTACATTCGCAAAAATCATTATATTTATAATGCAACCTTTGAAATTAGCGTCAAAGTAAAAATAGTTGATAAAGATGGTTCGAGTTAAGAATCCAGATGAAATACGTGATATGATTAAAAACCATCCAATGAATCAAAGAAGAGTTTTTTCTATCTCAGCTCACATTGATCATGGAAAAACAACCACTAGTGATTATCTATTAAGAAAAGCCGGTTTAATGTCAGATGCTGATGCCGGTAAGAAAGTTATGATGGATAGTGATGAAGAAGAACAAGAAAGAGGTATAACAATTTTTACAAGTGTTGTTCTGCTTTCATATGAATTAGAAGGTCAAACTTATCTTTGTGAAATTAATGACACTCCAGGTCACATCTCATTTACTGGAGAAGTAAGCAGAGCTCTCAGAGGAAGTGATGGAGTTATCATTCTTGTTGATGCTCTTGAAGGTGTAATGACTCAGACTGAAACCAATATTAGACTCAGTCTAGGGGAAATGTGTAAACCAGTATTGTTCATTAACAAAGTTGACAGACTTATTTCTGAATTAAGATTACAACCTCAGGATGTTTTTGCAAAAATTGACACAATTATTACAGGTGTCAATAAGCTCATCAGAGAAAATTCACCTGATGAAATAGGTAAAGGATGGCAGGTTTCATTCAAAGATGGTACTGTTGCAGTAGGATCTGCAAAAGATGGTTGGGCTTTCAATATGACAACTTTGCAGAAACTACAAATTAAACCTCAAGATGTTTTTGCAAAGTATGATGAGAATGATAAAGAATGGTTAAGAGATAATCTCCCTCTTGAAGAACCTTTATTGGAAATGGTTATCAAACATCTTCCAGATCCAGTTGAAGGACAAAAACTTAAAATCCCAGCAATTTGGGATGGAGATTTAGAAAGTCCTGAAGGAAAAGCTCTTTTAAATTGTGACAGAGATGGTCCTCTTTTAGGAATGATTACAAAAATATTCATTGAACCAAAATCAAAAAGACCAACTCTCATAGGTAGAGTATTCTCTGGTACTTTAAAGAAATCCGATACACTCCATCTTATTGGAAAGAAAACTGAAAGTCGAATTAAAAGATTAGGAGTAATGGAAATTACGGACATTCTAGATGTTGAAGAAGTTCCAGCAGGAAATCTTTTTGCTATTTATGGTTTCATTTGTCCAGCAGGTGAAACCTTTGTTCGAGCGGAAGACAAAGGAAAACTGAAATCTTTTGAAGATATTTCTTATGTTGCAGAACCTGTTGTAAGTAGAACAATCAAACCAAAAGATCCTCAAGATATAGCAAAACTTGGTGATGTTGTATCTAAGTGGATTATGGCTGATCCTACAGCTGCTTTTAGACATGATGAAGAATCGAAAACATATGTATTATCAGGAATAGATCCTCTGCAAATAGAAATTCTTGTTACACGTATTCAAGAACAAGTTGAAATTGATGTTAGTGACCCTATTATTGTTTATAGGGAAGTTCCCACAAAAAATGGTTTGACTATACACACCAAATCTCCAAATGGTCACAACAGAATAATGTTACATGTTGAACCAATGAACCAAGAAGCTGTAGATTTAATCAAATCAGGTAAAGTACATAATGATCAAGATAGAAGAGAGAGAGCAATAATGCTACAGCAAGAAGCAGGATGGGAAGCTAAGAAAGCAAGAAGAATATGGTTTGTAAAGGATACAAATGTACTTCTAGATGCAACTACTGGAGTGCAGAGATTAGATAATATAAAAGCCTATATTATACAAATTTTCTTTGACTTTTGTGAAGGATCAACTTTAGCTAAAGAACCTTTAATGGCTTCTAAGTTCATAATCACAGATGCAAAAGTTCACGTTGATCCAGCTCATACAGGATATACTGAAATAATGCAAATGTGTTTGGCAGCATTTCATACAACATTCTTAACAGCAGAACCTCAGATTCTAGAACCTATGTTGATAGTTGATATTAAAGTTCCTAATGATTATGTTGGAAATATGTCCAAAGTTATAACACAACATAGAGGGATAATACTTGATATGACACAAGAAGGAGAGAGTACAAATATAAGAGGAAAACTACCTACGGCTGAAACTATTGACATAGCAGATGAGATAAGAGGAAGCAGCTCTGGACGTGCATTCTTTGGTTATCAATTCCTCGGTTTCGAACGTGTTCCTACTAACTTGGAAGCAGAAACTATTGAATCGATTAGAGTTCGTAAAGAACTGGCCCCACAAGTACCTGATGTTAATAATTGGGATCGTTTTATTTACAAGCGAACCTAAAACATCTTTTTTTCTATTTTTTCTATATTTTAAGTTAAAAAAAGAAATGAGTGAAGAGAGTTTTTATTCGTCTTCGACGAATTCAGTGCCCAATTGTTCATAAAAGAGATCTTCTTCAGTTATTGGTTCAAGTTCTCCTTCAATTATTATACCTGCTTCAAATTCCTCGAAATCTTCTATGTCGTCAAGTTCAGGTTCTAGTTCTTCCTCAAATCTTGATGAGAATCTTTCCTGAATATATCCTACTAAAGCGGTTAGCAAGAGAATGAAAACCACAATTGGTATAAGTAGTAATACAACTCCTTCTGGTTGTAACATTTCTATTGAGTTATAGATTGATGGCGGGTATCGTAAAACAAACAACAACACATCAGGATTAAGAATTGCATATAATCCTGCAAGCATTATTCCAACTCTGAAAAGAACAGAAACTCCTACATAAACTAATGTCATTAATGGTTTAATCAAAACTGAAGTTCCTACCAATTTGTCATCTACTCTGGCATCACTGTGAACTAATCCATCATGATACCTTTGGAGTCTTGCTGTTAGTTTATCTTGTTGTCCCCCTGGTTTGGCAAAAAGAGAGTCAGAAGCTTTTTCTATAAAATAAGTCATTCCAGCTAGACCAAACTTTCTAGCTATAGAGCTTCCTGTACCACTGATTGATAAAGAAGCTTTTGAATCCTCATCATCTTCTTCTGGCTTTTCTAAAACTTGTTTGGGGGTTGTGTCAGTTACTCCTAACCTGAATTCTCTCAAACGATCTAAAGCTCTTAAAACCCTTTGTTGTCGACTTTGAGCGGGATTCAGTATTTGCGTTATATATGATATCTGCAACGATATTTCAAGGAACAAATAGGAAGCTAACGCCATTAAAACAACATTGTTCGAGAATAACTCACCAACTCTATTTGTTGGACTGAATGAAAATACACCAGGCCAGAAAAGATGTTGAGTACTTGCATGAAATACAATGAGCTGAGTGCAGATGAAAGCTGTTGCAGCTGTACGCATATCTGCGCGGAATAGAAACGCAACTAAAGTTAATATAAACAAGATTACAAGAACCATCAATATCGATGCTCTATTTGATGGTTGTAATGAGTTAAAAACTCCTCCACTGAAAAGATTTCCAAATGATCCAAATAAGTTAGTTGCTGATCCACCAAAGAAAACGTCAGGAGTTAATTCCCCTGTGGGATTAGGTGGGTTAACACCATTGAATAGATCTTCAGTAACAAATGCTCTAGCACCTAGAAGTATAGCCGCAGCATCAGCACTAGAAATTGCTAAGAAAATCATTAGTGGTGCAGAAAAAATCACGATTGCAATATTTTCAAAGAAAACAAAGATAAATGTCATAGAATTAAGAAGGTATCCATCTGGGAATTTAGTGGTATTAGATAGTTCAATTAAACCATTTGTAGGATGTAATAAAGATAACAAAACCCATAGTGCAATACCAAAGGCAGCTAAACGTCCCACTAAATGAGTTATTATTGTTTGATATCGAGCACCTCTTATTCTACGTTGAACTCCTCTTATTCCGAGGTCAATAAATCTTGTATCTGCTAAAGATTCCATTTTTTTATCACCCTTGACGTTGCATCCTATTAAATTGAGACATAACTGTAGGTAAGAAATCATCAGGTCCAACAGAAACTGAAGTAGTGTCATATCGTCTCAAAATCTTGAACATGTTTTGACGTTCTCCAAGTTGTTTTTCAACCATTGCATGACCAATCATCTGTTCTACAGGTGTGAGTTGTTGAGAAACAATCTCAAACCATGGACCAAATGGAGAGATTACAGTGATGTTGTGTTTTCTTGCACGTGCTCTTCGAACTGCATTAACTACTTTTTGTGGATTTGATTCAAGATCAGTTATTAGAACTATGTAGGCAGAACGCTTAACTCGTTGTAGAAGATACTCTATTGCCACTTCTAAATCAGATTCATCTTGAGGTTTAACATGTGCTAAAGCTTCAAGAAACTGGAAGAGATGAGAACGAACTGAAGTAGGTTCTACCCAATTCCGAATTTCTTTATCATAAACACATAAACCAATAATATCACTTTTTTCAAATGCTAGATGAATAAGTAGAACAGCACTTCGAATAGCGTACTCTAATTTAGTATTACGAGGAAGACCAGCACCCATGCTAGCGGAAGAATCAATTAACACAACAACGCGTATATTCTCTTCTGATTCGTACTCACGAACCATCATCTTACCAGAACGAGAGAATGCTTTCCAATCAATAAATTTGAAAGGATCTCCCACTTGATATTTTCTGATACCCCAGAAATCCGATCCCATACCTTTTAATTTTGTACGATGGAATCCAAATAATACGCCTAGTTGTCTTTTTCTTCCTATTAACTCTAGTTTCTTTATGTCTTCATAGCTTGGATAAACTAAAATCTCTGTTTTAGTTTTTATTTCCCCTTCTGTAGCGTA
>JAEOTE010000143.1 GCA_016839945.1 Candidatus Heimdallarchaeota archaeon
ATAGGTGGAGGGTCAATAGAATTAGATGTAGATCCTCATTCAACAGTGGCACAATTAAAAAGAGAAGTAGCAAAAAAGAAGAAAATACCAGCAAATACTGTAATTATAGTTTTTCATGGAAAACAACTTGATGATAGTGAAATTCTAAAACAAGCCGGTTTAATGGACGGTGACAAGTGTTATTTGATTGCTAGAACAAAGGGCGGATTTTAGGATTATTTTCCTTACTTCTTTCAATTGATCTTCTTATTGAATTAGGAAATATTTTTATTATTTCCATTTTCACAAATTTAGTTTGTTATATTAAAAAGAAACTTATATCAGTTTCATAAGACATTATTACGTTAGTAGGTGTTATCCTATGTCAGAAGAAGATCGATATTCGAGGCAGCAACTTATACCTGGATGGGATCAAGAAAGCTTGCAGGATTCAACTATTGTTATTGTGGGATTAGGAGCAATAGGTACCTATGTAGCAACTATTTTGGCTTCTTCTGGAATTGGAAAACTTACATTAATTGAATTTGATACTGTTGAGACTTCAAATCTAAACAGACAGCTTCTCTACTACGATGAAGATGTTGGAAAACCAAAAGCAAAGGTAGCAGCAAAAAAAATAAAGGAAATTAATCCTAGTATTCAAGTTGAATTTTTCAACAAGAAAATGGAAGATGTTTCTGTTTCTGTCTATGAAAAAGCTGATCTGATAATAGCTTGTTTAGATACTTTCATTGGTAGAAGATGGATAAATTCTATGGCTGTAAGAGTGAAAAAACCTTTAATTATGGGTGGAATGTTTGCTTTTCTTGGCAATGTTCAAGTTATAATCCCTTACGAAACTCCTTGTTTCGAATGCCAACCTTTAGTACCAGATGAAGAATTAGCTCAAGCATGTACACCTTTTGGAGAGGAGAGGAAAAAAGAAAGAGAGGAAGAAGAAGAACCACCTTTACCAGCAGTTGCTACAATGTCTAGCATAATTGGAGGTTTAATGTCCCAAGAAGCACTTAAAGTACTATTGAAAATGGGTGAAAATCTTGAAAATTATTTATTTTATGATGGTTTAAATAACGCAACCACAATTCTTCATCTAGTCAGGTCTGATGATTGCCCTACTTGTGGTGATTTATATAAATTAGAACAAATACAATTTGTAGCTAGTCCTAAAGAAACTGTTAAGGATTTATCACTTAGACTAGCATTAACCTATGGTCTTGAAAAACCAGAATTAATGATTGAAGGAGCATTTTTAGACCCCGACAAACAGATTCAAAAATGCAAATTATCTGAAAAAAATGTTGCTTTTGTGCTTGATAAAAATCTAGCTAAGCCAATAAAAATAGTCATACAAATCAAAATTGACTAAAAAATCTCATTTTTCTCTTTTTGAATGCAATATTTTTTAAGGTTTGAGAGTCATCAATTTATATAGAGAGATACAATTAAGGTGATACAAATATCAACAGATGATTTCCTCCTTGCAAATGAAACTCAATTAATTTATGAGAATTCCACTGGTTTTGAACCTGTAAGAGGTAATCTTAAACATTGGAAAGGCTTTATCAGCAATATTGAGGGAACTGAAATCCCAATATTTGCGAATATTTACATTCAAGATGGTTTTCCAGATGTTCCTCCAATCGTAGATATAACACCTAGGGTAAATCACCCTAATGTTGAAGATGATGGAACATTAAGTTTGAGAATATTAGCTAAATGGAGCAGATCTAATCACGTTTATCATGTAATAAGCGACATTAAAGATCTTTTTACAAAGGTTCCAGCTAAACCTCTTAAAACAAAGAAGGTTAAGAAAGAAACAAGAGCTCCAGGTCTTCCTGTTGTAGCTATACCAGTTAAACAATTACCTCAAGCACAATTAACAAAAGTTCAACAAGAACAAGAGGTTGAGAAACGTTCAATAGATTCTTCTATTGTAGATTATCAAACTCAAATAGAACAAGTAAGCAAGGAGATTGATAAAGAAAGAGAATCTCTATTAAAGGAAGGAGGGATTTCTGTAGACACTACAAAAGAAATCCCTATCTCAAGAGAAGATGATTTGAAAGCTGATGTTAATGCAATTCAAGATACCCTTGAAGCCATTCAAGAGAAATTCGAAGATGGTGATATGACTAACGTTGACTTTCTTAAGCTCTATAGAAGATACTCTAAAAAAGGTTATAAAGCAGAAAAACAACTAAATCTAATTAATATTGGTGCTAATGACATGACAAGAGAAGAAGATAAAATTCTGAATTTAGAAGCAGATTTATACTCATCCATTGTAACACTTGACAATCTAGAATACAGCTATGAGAATAATGAAATTGAACAAATTGCTTATAGAAAACAGTTAAGAGCTCTAATAAGAGGAATCTTTAAGGCTCGTATTCAATTGGAAAAGATTGGTTTCAATTTAGAAGAATTTATCAAAAAGGAGAAAATAAATGAGAGATATCCGAAAGGCATTCATCAACTTCGCGTTGCAGAAGGAGTTGAAACAGCCGACGCAGTATCTATACCATTTGACACTCTTAAAAAGATTCCATCAAAAACAGCTGATTTTGTTTCTTCAGCTATTGAATTAATAGATCTAACAAGACTTAAATCAGTAGCTAGAGCAGATTTACTTTTAGCTGACATTGATGAAATGCTTCATATCTTAAAGACATTCCCATCAGTTCCTAAAGATTATTGGGTAACAGGGGATTTAGCAAATTGGCGAGAAATAATATCTAAATATAAACCTCAAGAGGTTATTAAGGAAGAGGACTGCGAAAAACTAGAATTTCAAGCAGCTCGTTGGTTAAACGATTTTAGAAGACTTTTGAAAGAACTGTAAAAATTATTTTTACAGTTTCAGATTCTTTTTCACTCCCTCTTTCATAATATAACATCAAAAGGTGAATACCTTGGCAAACAAAAACACAATGAATACTACTTTCATTAGCATCCGAAAGGAATTGTTTGAATTAATCAATATGATTGAAATCAAAATTGATGTTAGCTATATTATAGAAGAGGTTGAAGAAATATCAGTTGAAATACAAAAAATGGGTATTGAAGGAGAAAGAATTGCTGAAGATATGATGAAATTGTACAACTCTCTTTTTAGTAAATATAAAAATAAACTTGCTTCTTTTTTAAGTTCTAAAGAAGCTAACCAAATTATTGAAAAAATACAAAAATGGTTAGTTATTCTTCCAAATCTTTTTTAAAAATCAAAAAATATCCAAAAAGCATTTGATTGGTTACTTTTATATAATTTCTAGACAATATTTAGTTGGAGATTGAATTGGGTTTACGAGACATTGAGAAAAAAATCAAGATAAAATCTGCTTTTCAGGTTAAAGAAGCAGAACTGATGATTAAAGAGTTAGAACAAATGATTGACAATGTAGATCAGATTAAGAAACAACTGAAGAAGTTTGAAAGAAAATTTGGTGAAAAAGTTTCTGATAACAAAGAATACTATGAAAAACTTGCGGATCTTCGAACAGAGTTAGGTTTACCAGCAGAGATTGGACGTTTCGATTGGAAAGAAGCTCCAACTCTTAAAGATAAACTTACAGGAAGAGGATTTTATGATATTTTAGCAAATGAAATTTTAGATTTAGGTCAAAAATTAACTCCTGATAATGGTGGAATAATATCTATTGGAGAGTTATTTACACAACTTAACAAAACAAGACCTGGTAAGATGGTTTCGATTGATGACATGTACCGTTCTCTTGAGAAATTAGTTAATTCCCAATTAATTACTCCTTATAGAACACTTGAATCTGGAGTTAAAATCGTTGAATTTACAACTGTCGAATTCAGTCCTGATCATGATGTTATCTTAAGCTATGCATCTAGAGAAGGATTTGTAACCAAAGAAAACCTCTTGATGCGAACAAACTGGGTAGAAGAAAGAATAGATAGATGCCTCAAATTCTTTGAAGAACATGGAATGGCAAGAGTAGACAGGAGTTACTCAGAAGGGACAAAGTATTGGTTCCCAGGACTGATGGGTTACTAAAGACCATCATTCTTTTTTATTTAAAATACTTTATCAGCTTCAAATTGAATTATAGTTTTATCTTTATTCAACCATCGAGCTACTTTTTTTTCGACTAGCATTTCACAGACAATTATTAAGTCATCAGCTGGCAAATTACTCCATTTTTCTTCAAGTTGTGTTAAATCATAGAGAGAGCTTATTTCTACAACCCTTCCAGTTTCAATCATAAAATCAAGAAGATCATCAGCCCATTCTTCATTGGCTTTCCAATAGATTCTCGCTCTGGTTTTCTTTTGCTCATCTAACCATTTTGCAATATTTTGTTTAACAAGGTAATCAACTATTTCGCGAACTTGATTAAGAGATAATTTCTTATTAATTTTTGAATTATTGAAAGGATATTCATTCCTTAACTCATTAATATTAATAATATGAATTACAAAAATCCTAGAATAGTCTAAAACGATTGCTGACCAACTTTCTAACCAAGATTCAACTTGAGAGTCTTTTTTAGGTTTAATATACATCCATGGAGCTTTCACCCATTTTGGAAGAGCATCCTCAAATTCCAATTCCAAAACAGCGCGTTGGTCTTTTGAGAGATCTTCTTTCACTGATATTTTTACTATAGGCATTGTAGCTTTTAGCTCTTCCTCTGTAATATTTAATCCTTTAATGCTAGCTTCAATCAGCTTTAATTTGTCATCAGAAATTTCTTTCTCATCCTTCAGTTTTTCAATGTCAATTTCAGTAGCTTCTTCTTCTTCGTCTTCTGTTTTTTTCTTTTCAAGGGTTGACATAGAAAGAACCTCTCGATCAAGCGCTTCCGAATTCTTCATTCCATCTATCATATCGTGCTACTTCTTCTTCACTTACTGAAGGATTGATTCCTTCTATTGCATCTAGAAAATCATTTTGAGTAGCTGCTCTTGCAGTCACTTCTGTATTTGATATTGCTCCAGCCATATCTAATTCTCGTATTGGTGTCATTATTGCATCTCGACATACCATTGTAATATCTGCTCCAGAATACCCTTCAGTAATTTCAGCTAAGACATCGAAATCTACATCTTCCAATTCTACTCCTCTAGTATTAAATTTGTAAATTGCTGCTCTTGCTGCTTGATCAGGAAGAGGAATGTAAATACGTCTTTCAAATCTTCTACGAAATGCTCCATCCACTGTTTCAGGCATGTTTGTTGCACCAACTGTGACTATTCTATCAGTTTCTGAACTTGATAGTCCATCCATTGATGTTAATAACTCAGTTTTTACACGTCGCATAGCATCATGTTCTCCCCCTCTTGCACCTGCTAACGCATCAACCTCATCAACAAAAATAATGCTTGGTTGTTTTTCTCTAGCTAAAGTGAACAAAGTTCTAACAAGTTTCTCAGATTCACCCAACCATTTAGAAATAATTGACGCAGCACTCACATTGAAGAACGTTGCTTCTACTTCTGCAGCTGTAGCTTTAGCAAGAAGTGTTTTCCCGCATCCTGGAGGACCAAAAAGTAATATGCCTTTCCAAGGTCTTCTTGCACCAGAAAAGAGATCAGGTCTCATCAAAGGGAGTACAATAGCTTCTCTGAGTGTTTGTTTTGCATTTTCCAATCCAGCTATGTCATTTAGCATAACTTCAGGTTTTTCCGTTATTATAATATCTGCAATTGCTCCTGAAAGTTTATCATCGTCTACATCATTACCTGCAGTAGACCTTCTTTCTTTTCTCTTTTCCAAAAGTTCTCGTAGTTCTTTAGATCTTGCAAGATACATCTCTGCTTTCTTTTTTAAAGAACGAGCAACCTGTGGATTACGTTCGAATTTAATAGCTTTCATTAATGCTTCTGCAGCATCCAAATAATAGGGAATCGCTTCACTATAGTTTTTTTCTTTATCAAAATTATATGCTTTGATAGCAAACTGTTTTGCATGATCAATTAAACCTTGAGCTGACAAGAACGTCACAACCTCTAAACCTATTATTTCATTCATAGAATATAAATCGATTCATTTAATCTTAGCTATACTTAACATATACTACAATAGAATAATTAAGAAAAATACAAAAGGAAGGAAGAATTATCAGCCTTTATCTTCACTAACTTTTTTCTTCAAGCTCTCAAGTTCTTCTTCAAGATCTGATGTATCCTCTTCTTTTTCACCAGTTCCTACAGGTGTTGAAGGCAGTCCGCTAACGTCAGGAAGACTAGTTGTTGTTCCAAGATCCATTTCTGCTTCTAATTGAGCTAATTGTTCATCTATTGCAGCATCATCCTCAAAATCTAAAACTCCTTCTGATAAACTTGGATCTGATAGAGCTTCAGTCATCATTTCAATTTGATCTCGTTGTTCCATAACTGTATCCATAACTCTTTCAGTTCTTTCAGGAGAAACAGTTTTGATTTTTTCTCCTACAACTTTTGTTCCCACTTCCATTGCTTTTACTGTATCAGCAGTAGAAGTTGCTGTTTGAATACTATCAATTTGAGCTTGGAGATTCATTGCTGTATTATGAACTGTATTTAATCTTTTCATGAAAACTGCTCTTCTCTTTAAAGCTTGCCTTGCGCCAGCTTTGTTACCAGATTTCAACATTTTAGATGCAAGAATTTTTTGTTCATCTGCTTGTCTCTCAAGATTTCTTGATTCTGCTTGAAGACGATTTTGCTGAGCTTTGAGTGTGGCAAGAGCATCTGCATCTTCCTTTCTTTTCTTACCAAAA
>JAEOTE010000144.1 GCA_016839945.1 Candidatus Heimdallarchaeota archaeon
AGTTTTTCATCAATTTGCAAAACACAGCTCATTTAAATACTCTACTAAGGTTTTGAAAAACGCACTAAGACGGTGTAAAACTTTCAGTCTAGAATTTTCGGAATTGAAATAAGTAAGACAATTTGCTTTTATGAATTACATGTTTAAAATAAAGAAGATTTGATTAAATGATTTACTGAATGGAAAATCGCATTTCACATTCTGTTTAGCTGCTCTTTTTCTTTTATTCGTGCATTAAAAGGTATATCACCATTATAATATTCTTTAGCTAAAAATTCTGCTAGAGCGTCTCTAACTAACTCTGACCTCGAACCATAATTCCCCGATGTTTCCATTTCTATAAGCCACTGTATCATTTGATCAGTAACTTTGAATGTTATAAGCCTTTTTTTCATCTTGAGCCCCACTGCATTAGACAAATACAAAGTATTAATCCATCACATATATATTTTTTGTCGGAGGTCAAAAAAAATCTAGTTATGTAATACCACGATGATACAATTTTAGAAAAGTCACGACTTAAGAAAAATTATTTAATTAAAAGAATCGATGAATGATTTCTCGTTTTTTTAAAAGTGATATCAAACTATTAAAAAGACAATGAAATAGCTAGAAGTTCATTATTTATGCAAATTGATTGTAATAAGAAGAAGTTTTAATAAACTGAATGTAGTATAAAATAGACAAAAAGTTGAAATAATATCATTTTGTTTCTATGCCAAATTTGTCGAATTCATCTTCTTCATCGACGCCATCTTTCCACTTCGAGTACTTTTTCATGATGTTCTCTATATCACCTGAAATTGATCTTGCTAGGTCAGCAGCTGTTATATCTTCCACTTCTTCTCTCTTTATTGGAACAGGTTTTTCCATAACTGCTTCACCATAAATTTCTTCTGCAACTTCTTTTTCTGCTTCTATCTTTTCTAACCAGACCTTGTATCTATCAATCTCATCTACTTCTCTTTTATGATCTCTAATCATCATGAAAATTTCTGTTCTAATTGGTTTGCTTGTGTCCCAACACATTTGCCAGAGTAAATCTTGCTGATATTCAGAAAAATGTGTATTCATTTTTCTTGATATGAAATCTACGAATTTATAGAATTTTTCTCCTAAAATATCAGATATTTTTTTCTCAGCAATTTGTTCATTTGATTCGATACTTAAAATAGTTTGAATGCCTTCTAGCTGCTGAAAAACGTATTTACGTATATAGGGCCATAACGTTGGGAATCTTAGCAATTCTTCCTTTTCAGATAATTGATCAGATACCTCTCCTTCATGTTTTGCTTTCTTTTGAATAACAGCTCTAACCAATTCGTCTATTGAAGCATAGCCATTATTTTTAGCTATTAGTTTCAATGCTGATTCAATTGAATATAGAAGAGAAGCAGGATGTTCTAGTTTTGTTTCTTCCAGCATGTCTTCAACTGCTAGTTCTGATCCTATAGATCCAAGAGAAAGAGCTGCACGGCTTTTAACTGAAACATTAGGATCTTTCTTCATTGATACCAGAAGAGCTGATATTGCTTGTGGTGATGAGAATTTTCCTAATGCTCTAGAAGCTGCTAATCTAATGTTTTCATCATTATCCATTAGACAAAAAATTAAAGTTTCTAAAGCTCGATGGTCTCCAATCTCTGCAAGAGCTGTTATTGCATAAACTCTATTCTCAGCGGTATCTTGATTTACTACTTTTATTAAGGGTTCAACACCTCTCTCATCTTGCAGTTCTCCTAGCTCTAGAATAGCTTCTTCTCTTTTTTTAGGATCATCGTCACTTAGTTGTTTAATCAGCTTATTGATATTTACCATTCATAGAAAACTAGAAGCTAAAAATATATAATCTTATTGCTGAAAACAGTACAAATTCACTATTTTAGAGATATCTCCAACTATAATTCTCTTTTGCAACAAGGGTTACAGCTGAATCCTCTTTTTCATCAATCAGTTTTAAGTTAGTATCTTCAATGATTTGAAGCGAAAAATCATAAATTTTTGGAAATCGAGGCATTATTTCATACGGAAGTCTTTGCCTAGCATCCCCAACGGACATGAATCCTTTAACCTCTAAGAAATGAGCTTCTGATTTGAGAAACCAATCTCTGTATAATTCTGGTTCAATCATGTTATATTCTGGAACTAAAGTTAAACGTAAAACCTTTCGTGTTTTTAGAGAGGGTAGGAGATCTATAGTTTCCTCTATTTTTTCCCAAGCATTCTTATCACTTGGTCTTGCAGTTTTTTCAAAAGATTCTTTTGTAGGAGCAATCATTGTTACATACAATTGAGTTGGTAGTGGGTCTAGTTTTTCCAGAACTTCAGGAGTAGTCCCATTTGTTACTAAGAAAGTTGTCATATCTCTTGAATGAAATTCTTCTATAAGCTCGTTTATCCGAGGATAGAACGTGGGCTCTCCACTTAAAGAAATAGCCGCATGTTTAGGTTCAAAAGCTTCTTTATATTTCGATTCTGGCACCTGTGAATGAGCTTTGTATCCTGCAATAAGTTTTCTCTGTTGATTAATTAGTTCATCAACTATCTCACTGGGTTCATCTACTTTGCAATTCATCATTTCCTTGTTATACCAAGAAGCACTTCTCCAACAAAATACACATTTCAAATTACACCATATTGTTGCAGGAGTACACTGCAAGCATTGATGGGAATTTATTCAATAGAATTGGCTTTTATAGAATACTCCTTCTCCTTTAAGAGAATGTTTTAACCAAATACATGTTTTAACTGCTGAATGATGACCAGCGATTCGATATTGTTGTTTCTCTAATTTCAGTTTTATTTTCTTAGGTATTTCACAATAATCGCTTGTCATTTTTTTCCCTTATAATAAACGTATATAAAAAATGGAAGGTTTGAAGTTAAAGACAAGAGAAATTTTTTACTTATCAACTAGAGATTCAAGTGTAATCTCATCTAAGAAACCAAAACGGCTTTGATCGCTTAACCAAG
The DNA here is from genome assembly GCA_016839945.1 of Candidatus Heimdallarchaeota archaeon. Classification (GTDB taxonomy): domain Archaea; phylum Asgardarchaeota; class Heimdallarchaeia; order Heimdallarchaeales; family Heimdallarchaeaceae; genus UBA460. The sequence goes on from JAEOTE010000144.1 coordinate 2,974, forward strand.
ATTGTGCTTGGAAATCATTATCGTAGGTTTTAATTCTGTCCTTAATTTCTTTATTTCTAATCTTCTTTTTCTTTGAGAAAAGAAAGGCTACATTCTGAACAATCTTTCCTCTTTCAGCTAATTTGTCAGCAACTAAATTTGCTATATCTTCAGCATCCTTAGGATCATAACTTTGAATATCAATAAGATAGAATAATGGCTTTTTTGCATTTTCAATTTGTTCGTCTAAACAACGTTTAAGCTCCTTTCCCATTTTATTGGTATAAGCCCCCTCAAATTCCATTCTAACTATTACCTGACTTAAATATCTCACGTGAATTGGCATGTTCTCACTTCTACGCATATTTTTTACAAATGCTGAAGTATTTAAAAATATTTTTTATTGTCTTTTTTTTGAGAATTTACCTACAGCATGATTAATAAACGCACGTTATGAAACTTGGTTAAACTTGCCAGAGGCTTTTTAACCGTCGTTTAAGTGGATCCCCTCACGTGCGTTGAGGGGAAGGAATCATGAGGATCATGATTGAGTAGGAAGGGAGGGAGTGTGCATACTCTCCAACATCGTTCCTACAATTGCACATAGTGCTACTTGATTCAAACGATTCTAACTGAGGGACAGGTGTTCGAGCACCTGTGAACCAAGCTATAGGTGAGTATTCACCTAGCACTACCTACTTATCCGCACTTTCATATATAAACCCGTAAAAAATACTGCAGACGAATGAGAACTCACTCTCACTGTTAAAGAGTAATAAATATATACCATAACACTTCTGGCAAGATTGAGTAAGATTTAAACACTCAGTAGTCTACAGTTAATAGTTCTTCTTAAGTAGGATTGAAGAATGATGGGTGAAAATGAACAAACAGAAGATTCTGAAGATACAAAGAAACCTTCATTCTTAAGTAAGGCAAGACAGAAGAGATTTGTGAAATTTGCAGTAGTTAGTACAGTTGGCTGGGGAATAAATGAATTAATCATTTTTCTAATGATGCTTCTACTAGACAATTTTTTCACACAAGATGTTTTATTTACTGTATGGTTTTTAGATGTCGAAAAAATACTCATTGCAGCTGGTGTTGGTATTGTAATTGTAATGATCTATAATTATTTCATAAACAAAATATGGACTTTCAGAAAACAAGAACAAATGGTTGATTTTGCTACTCTACCTCAATTCTTAAAATTTGCTTTAGTAGGAGCTTCAGGAACTGTAGTTAACCTAGGACTTGTTCATCTTTTTGCCGTTATAATAGGTTGGAATGATTATTTAGCTACTACAATAGGTTTTGTTGTTTCTGTAGTTACAAATTTCATACTCAACGATATTTGGACGTTTAATCCAAAATTTGGGAAACAAAAAACTGCTGAAGATTGATCAGTAGTCGGAAGTTTCTTCCTTTCTTTGTTGAAAGACTGTGTTTTCTGTAGAGGTTTCACTTTCTGATTCTGGCACCAAATCAACTTCTTCTCTGTTATCTAATACATCTTTGTGATACATAGAAAGGAAAATACCTATATCTTCATCTCTTTTCATTCTATTTCTTCTAGTTAAAAACCATATTACTAATAATATAGCCATGAATACTCCTGCAACGATGTAGAACATATTATAGTTTGGTCTTAACCAGTAATAAGCTCCAACTAACAGGAGAATCATTACAAACCAAGTAATGCTGCTTATACTGTACCATTTTCGTTGGAGACTCATTCTATTTTCATTTAAACATAAACCAATATAAATCATATCGTTCAGTGACTTAAAGAAAATACGTTATGAAGCATTATTTTTTGAATCTGGAGAAATAAACTCAAATTCAAGTATTTTTAGTTGATCTAAATGGAATGGAAAAGGTTCTGGCATCGCTGGTAGAATTTTTCTCCAATCCTTAACTTCTACAGCCCAAGAGTTGTAATCTAAAGGATTAAATGGTTTTGAAAAACGTAAAGGTTTCTCTATTTCTTCATTTTTCATTATGGTATCAATCTGTTCTCTAAATCTTTCATAGTAATATTGTTCAGATTCATTCAATATCATTAACAATTTAGCTTCAGTGTATTCATCATCAGCTTTCATTACAAAGAAATCAGCCTTTGGTAAATTATTCAGATGAAGTTGATAAATTGCGAGAATACAGAAGCTATAGATTGGTACGTATCTGTTGTTATACAGCATCTGGAATACTTCAGCTGATCTTTCATAATAATTCTGAGAAAGTTTCA
>JAEOTE010000015.1 GCA_016839945.1 Candidatus Heimdallarchaeota archaeon
ATTTGAAACTCTTCTAGACAACCTGAGATTTTTCATCAAGCTCATTTAGCTCAGCTGAAGATAGTTTAATTCTCATCGCTTCGGTATTCTTTTTAACTTGTTCAGGTTTTGATGCCCCAGGAATTGCCACTACTAAGTCCTTGTGATAATTTATCAACCAACTGAGAGCTACGGTTGATATATCTACGTTGTGTGTTTGCCCTATCTTCTCAAGAGTATCAATTAATTCCTTTGTTTGCTCAACTTTCTTCTTTGTAATAGAATAATATTTTCTCGCATAACCTAATTCTTTTCTGGCTTCAACATTTTTATGAAATCTACCGGTGAGGAGACCTTGTTCTAAAGGAGAATAAGCAATAACTTTTATTCCTAATTCCTTTGCTGCATCTAAAAATCCATTTTGATCTTTTTTTCTTCTTATAAGACTATATTTTACTTGATTGGATACTAAAGGTATATCCTTTTTCTCTAATGCTTCATGAGCTTTTCTCATCATATTAGTTGTAAAATTACTTACACCTACAGATTTTATTTTTCCTCTATTAACCAATTCAGCCATATTGAACATTTGTTTCTTAATTGATGACACAGATCCTGGATTGTGAATTTGGTAAAGATCTATTGAGAAACCATCTAAATAGCTGAGTCGTTCATCAATGGTTTCAAGAATGCTTTTTGCTCTTCTAAGAACTGGCATCCATTTAGTTGCAACTATTATATCTCCATCTTTTTTTCCTGCAGTTTTCAAAGCAATGGAAAGATTTCTTTCTGATTTCCCTCCACCATATGCTTCTGCTGTATCAAACCAATTTATACTTTCATCTAGGGCTGTTTTAACGATAGAATTCATTGTTTTTGTTGCTAAAGCTGGCCAAAATCCTCCATCGGCAAATTGCCATACTCCAAGACCAATTGGAGTTACTTGAATATCTGTTCCAGTAAAAGTTACTAACTCAACGCTTTCAGACATAAAGTCTTTTTCTGAATTTAGCTTATAAACCTTTACAATGAATTAAATTACATTCTGTAACCTTTATACAAAGCTCGAAAAACCTCCTCTTTCGACCCTCCATGCTTATTTACGATATCAATAATAATTTCTGTCATAAGTTGAATTTCTTCTGCACTAAAATCCTTCTCTTCCAATTTATTTTGCAGATTTCTCAATGTTGTCCATTTATTTATTCCTGGATCTATACGATCTTTGTATTTGTCTTTAATTTCATCGAAGAGGTAGCTCATATGCGTTCGCATTATATTTTTTATAAATAAATTTAAGTTTTACACTAGTACTAGAGCTGTGCTTCTTGTTTAACTTTGTTTATATTTTTATCTGAAAAATCCATCCAAATAACTTCATTCATCATTAAGTTAACATTAAGTCTGTCGGAAATCATCTTAGTTGCAATACTTTGAAACCTTAACATAAACCATTCAAATGTAAATTTGAAGTCAATTTTGCCCCATAACCAGATTAATAGATGATACCAGAGCATACAATAAATAGCTATTAGAAGACCCCAATGTATTTCCCCAAATCCCAGTGTTTTTTCTAGGAAATTAATTCCTGTTACATTCCTCAGTGTTAGATTTAGAGTCCATTTTGGAACTAGATCGTATAATTCAAATGCGTATATAGTTAACGCTACCATGCTCCATTTCCTGAAAATTCTAATTATTCGTCTATTCGCGAACTTTTCACCGCGTCCTCGAAATTCTATTAATCCAAAACAGAGCATGAGTATACCAATTTCTCCTCCTAGTTGAATCAGATAAATATGGATTAATGGTCTGTCATAGAGATTAAAAGGTAATCCAGCAAAAAATAATAAACCTCCAATCATGATTAAAGTGAAAGCAATGGATGTTCCCCATAGAAGAAGTTTTTTTGATTTTTCAGGTTTTGATACTGTGAGTCCTATCATAGATCCTACAAAACCTGTTGCTAGAACAGGAAAAATAGGTTCAGCATTTCCTGCTAAAATTACCAAGATCCATGTTTTTATGCTGGGATTTGTTATAGCTATTTCATCTGAAGGCCATCCGGGAATTAAGCCATCTACAAAATTATGAATAAAAGTAGAAGAAACAATTATTGCTACTGTTAGCACTCCATATATAATCATATTTCTCTTATATTTCTCAAATCCTTTGTTTTTTAGTAGAAAATAGTTAACTATGGAAGTTATTATTAGAGACCAAGCTATAATTTGTAGTGTATTAATTCTGAAAAAAGCTTGCCATATTTCATCTGTATTCCAAATTCCTGTTCTTAATCCCTCTCCAATGTATCCATACCATCCCCAACCCTCAATTAGATGATCAGCAAGAAGTAGTGCAATAGCTGTAAGCATATTCTTGAATAATACTTGATTTGGATTAGACCTTCTTTTTGAACTTCTAATCATTGCTAATGTATTCACTGCACTAGATACAAGAAGGAAAAAGGAAGCCCAAGTTCCAAGAAAAACTAGAATTGCTAAAATTCCAATAACAATTTTTGGAAATTCTAGTAATTTGGATGGATCTTCTTGAAACCAGGTTTGATCATAAACATGGTAAAAGCAATGGAAAAATGTCATGAGATAGATTGCTAATCCTCTTGCGAAATCTAATGATGCGATTCTTTTAAGAGAAGAGGATTTCTTATCTATGGAATTACTAGTCTTGTTTATCACCGAATATTCACTATTTTAAGTAAAGAAAAGAGAATTAGCTAGTTTTTAAATTTATTCGGAATAAGAAATAATTGATTTAGAGAATTAAATGAAAGATTTTATAAGAAACCAGAAAAATGATGTTTAATGCTTTGTAACTTGAACATGAAAAAGAAGCTCTTCATCACTTCATTTATCTTCATATTGTTTTTTACAATAAATCCATTAGTTATTGCTGATGAGGAAGATGATGACGAGGAGAACGGAGAAGATTTTGCTAAAGATCTAGGAATTGTTGC
>JAEOTE010000145.1 GCA_016839945.1 Candidatus Heimdallarchaeota archaeon
CAAAGTAGTAGTTTTGGTACTTGGTCTAGCATAATAATACATCTCTCCATATTCTTAGGCTTCATAGGAATGGTGCTCACAACTAATCTTGTTTGGCTATTAAATCCACAGGGTTTTTCGCTCCCTTTGGAACATCCCATTAAAATTCTTGGTAATGTTAGTGGAATAATCCTTTTAGGTGGGTTAACGATAGCATTGGGAAGAAAAATAATTCTTAAAGAGGCGAGAGCGAGGATATCTTTGTATGATATTTTATTCGATTTATTACTCTATCTTACCGTCATATCAGGTTTCTTTGCTGAGTATGTTAGTAGAGCAGATCTCCCTTTATATACTGAAATAATTTATTATATCCACCTAGGTTCGATTGGATTACTAATAATAACATCTACCTTCACGAAATTTTTACATGCACTTAAAATCCCCATCCTGATATTAATTAACCGCTATCGTTTAGAACTAATAAAAAATTCAATAATTGGTTCAGGTATGCCTGATATAATGATGGCAGAAAAGTTACTATCAATCGATCAAAACAAATATCCTGTTTAGAGCTATTGATTTTTATGATATTAATTTCAAAATTTAATGAAAAAAGAAAAAAATTAACATGGTTGTATAGAAAGGGTAGTAGATCTAAATGATATTTTTACCAAGATCTCCTAATGATTTTACAGAAGATGATCTTGATAACAAAATTACTATGAAATCAAGACAGATACCTATATCGACATATCTACTTATACCTAAGATGGTGATTGAAGATTCAGAGTATGAGAAAATTTCAGATACATTAAAACAATACATAACTGGTGATGAAAGACTGTTTCTTGCTACTGATATGAAAAGTAAATATAAAAGTTTTATATTGACTACTGAAAATCTCAATGAGAAACTCAATTGCTTTCAAAAAGATGGAGTATCACTAGAAGCTATTCCATTAGAAAATAAATTTGGCGCTCCATGGGAACAATTCCATGAATTCATCAACGATCGTTCAGAATTTGAAGCTATTGCAGACTTAATATCTGAATGTGTAGAAGGAGGAGATAGAGTTTTTACATCTTATGATTTAATCAATAGGAAATATTGCATAATTTGGAATACAGATGAACCTAACCAACCATTGCCATGTCTTGATGGAAAAGATCTAATTATCGAACCCACATAAGATACTGATTTATTATAAAAATTTTTTTTAAATATTATTTTGAAAATGATATGTAGAAAAAGGATGTATAAAACGAATTCAAATAACTGAATGTGAAAATGTTTGGAAAAGATAATTGAAAGCTGCAGCGAGTGTAATCTTTGCGTTAACGAATGTTTATTTTTAACTAAAATGAACAGAAACCCCAAAAAAATTACTGAACTTCTTAATAATTATAAAAAAGAACAGAGTATGGTATATTCATGTTCCTTATGTGGATTATGTGATTTATTATGCCCAGAAGGACTTAGACTTCAAGAAATATTCTACAAATATAGAAAAAGATTAGTTGATGAAGGTACATCACCTTCTAAAAATCATTTGCTATATATGACGGATAAAATGTGGAACATCTTTACAGCCTATCAAGACAACTATAAAATTGATTATTCTGATTTAATACGAACTAATTGTGAAAACATTTTCTTTCCAGGTTGTGCTATGTCTTCATTTTTTCCAAAAATAACTAGAATGGCTTTTAAGTACGTAGAGTCAAAATTGCCATCTCTTGGGCTTATGCTGGATTGTTGCTACAAACCTTTGTATGATATAGGATTTCAAAAACGATTTGAAATTGCGATAAACGAACTAGATAAAAAAATAACCAACATTGGAGCAAATAAGGTAATTACTGCTTGCCCAACTTGTTATCATGTACTTAAGAAAAATATGGGAAAGGAAGTAATTTCAATCTATGAAATTCTAGATGAAAACCATATTGAAAATAAAGAATTAAAAATAACCATTCATGACTCATGTATGGATCGCGAGAAAACTATTATAGGAAATCAAATAAGAAGTTTGCTTCGAAGATTCAATATTACAGAAATGAAGCATTCTAAAGATAAAACTATTTGTTGCGGAGCTGGTGGTTTGGTGGCTTGTATAGATCCAGATCTATGTCTGAGCATGGTTAAAAGGAGGCTTGATGAAGCTAAAGAAGCCCGTGCTGATTTACTTTTGACATATTGTTATAACTGTTTACTGATGTTGACTTCGCTTTCATCAAAAGTTAAAGTATCCCACATATTAAATTTATTTTTTAGAGTGGAAGAAAATTATTCTCTTATCAGATCTAATCTACAAAAATTATTTTCTGGTAGCATAGGTAAAGAAAATTATCAAAAAATCTTTGATCAAAGCTAATGCTAGTGATGTATGGATTGGAAAGACAAAATTGTATGGTTTGTGGAGAGCCTTTAGTTTATGGCGTAAAAAGTAAGAAGGTATCTTGCAATTATTGTGGTACATTTTTTCATTCGACAATATGGTGTTCAAAAGGTCATTATATATGCGATACTTGTCATTCCAAAGATTCTATAGAAATAATAAAAAATGTATGTTCTA
>JAEOTE010000146.1 GCA_016839945.1 Candidatus Heimdallarchaeota archaeon
ATAATAAATGTTTGAGTAAATTTGTATCAAACAGAAAGGTTCAAAAGATAGAAACAACATATAAGAAAAAAATTACAGATATGAGTGAGGAAAATGGAATTCTGCCCCGAATGTGGAAAACTACTGATTCCTAAGAAAAAAGGTAAATCAAAGCTGTTGGTTTGCGCTAAATGTGGGTATGAAAGAAAATTAAGTACTAAGACCTCTTATGAAGTATCAGATGAAGTTGAACACAAAGCTCATGAAATAACAGAAGTTATTACAATTGAAGGAGAAGAAGGTTTATCAGAAGCAGAGCTAGAAGAAAGACGTGAGAGATTCATAGAAGGTATAGATTTCTTTGAAACAGAGTAATAAAATACAGACTATCAGAACCAAAAGCATTTTACCAATGGTTATGATTAGATTTTCAGAGATAGCTATTAAAAGTTCAAAAACTAGAAGATGGCTTACAAATCAGTTAATTGACCACATTAAATATGTTCTAGATAACCATAGTTTTGATGACTTTCAAATAATCAAAGAATATAGTCGTATTTTTATTATCACAGAGAAACCTGAGAAGGTTTGTAAAATAATTTCATCTTTAGTTCCAGGTGTTGCGAGTACGAGTATTGTTTTTCATTCAACCACAAATTTGGATAAAATCCAACAAGTTATACAACTTCACTTCTCTCAAGATATCAGAAGAAGTAAAACTTTTGCTGTTAAAGTTAAGAGAACTGGAAAGCATAGCTTTACGAGTATTGAACTTGCTGCAAAATTAGGAGAGTATATATTAGAAAGTAGTTCTGACATCCAACTTAAGGTGGACTTATCAAATCCAGAATATGTTTTAAGTGTTGAAGTCAGAGATGAGGACACTTATATTTTCGATAAGATTGTGAAAGGTTTGGGTGGTTTACCTACAGGATGTCAAGGGAGAGCACTTGTAATAGTGGAAGGAACAACGGAAGATGTTTCAAACATTATTCAATTATATAAAAGAGGAGTAAGCACGATAATTTATTCACTAGAAAGTAAAAATAATCTTACTAGTGATTTTAGAAATAAAGTGGAGGGGATTTTAGCATTACAAAATAGATTGAAAATTAAAGAAAGAGAAATAAATTATAATGGTGAAGAAGACGAGATAATAACATTTTATACAAAATGCAAATGCTTAGCGATAGGTATCTCTAAAACTCTTTTTAAGAGAGTATCAAAAATAGTCCCATTGACTATTCCTCTTCTTGTTCCACATTTGGTTACTGAAATTAACAATGAAGAGATAATGAAAATTTTACATCATCTAGTGATTAAATGAAAGACGTTTTATCTCTCCTTTTGGAGTTGACTCCGAAAAAACGACACCTTGGAATTTTTCAACTGTTATCTTTTCATTCCTCCAAATATCTACTGGAAGGAATGCTTTTCTACAAGTATATGATATAAATTCCTCTTTATTCCATCCTTGTTCTATTGGAACTTGTGGTAGTAAAAGACCTTGAGACCTCCCAAGTTTAACAATAAGTCCATCTCCTGGGACTTCTATATTAACCAACAATTCATCTGGAGTGTTATACTGAATTTCTACTGGGGGGGTTAAAACTGTAACTTCAAAGATTAAATTTTGCAATTCATTTTCATTAACGGGGGGGAAACGTGGATCATGTAACGTGGATTCCTTCGCTAAATCAATGACTTCTTCGTATAATGATTTAATTCCTATAGGATAACCAATACAACCTCTAAGAGTATGACCATCTTCAAAAGTACTTTTAACTGTTACAAATGCTCCAGTTGTTACTTTTGCTTGTTCAGGAATAGGTTCTATTGGGATTGGCAATTCATTTTTAATAATCCAACATTCTGCTGCATATCTAGCTAGTTTTACTAAATAAAACCCAGTATCATCAATTACTTGCATTTTGATTACCTTGATTCAACTTCAGTTATTGTTCTTTTAATATCTTCCCAATGTCTACCTAACCAGAATATTTTACCACATTCTTTGCATTCCCAGAAAGTATCATAATACTCGAATGTACCTTTAGGAATTTTGTTTGCGATTTCATTTTTGTTTCTTTCTTGTAATTCACCATTACACATACTACATCTCATTTCTTTAGGAGGTATTTCTAAATTCAAGTCTATCTCTTTTTTTAAAACACGCAGTTGATCTACAATATTAGAAGTAGGCATCATAATAGAAGTTATTTCATTTTTATTGCTTAACTGTATAACTTTTCTAGCTTGTGACAGAATAATTCTGTTATTATTTTTTGCATTTTTCAGCATTGTTTCGATATCTTCTTCTATACGATAAAGTGTATCATATCCTAAAAACCTTAGAAAACGAGAAAGCTTTCCTAGCATTGAATCTGCATAAAACTTACTCATTACTTTCTATCAACTCTTGTGGTCCAGCACAATTGGGACACATATATAATCCTTTATTGAAGATAAGTTTGTCAGAATATTCTCTACAGTCATCACAATATCCTGCAAAATCTTCTTTCATTTCTGAATCTTGACCTTCACTAAGAAATCTAAGATATTCTTGTTCAAGAAGGATTAATTGTGGTACGACTTTGAAGATGTCAGTATCAGTACAGATACCTACAACTTTTCCATCGATTCCTGTAATAACCAAGTGACGGATACTTTCCTTAAACATTGTTTGCATTGCTTGAATAATAGTTAATGATGGTGATGCAGTGATTAGAGGACTTGACATAGCATCTTCAGCTGTTACAGCTTCTCCAGATTTATTCTTTGCAATGACATTTCTTATTAGATTTTCTTTTGTAATGATGCCTTTAGTCTTTCCTGAATTATCTATAACAACAACTGAACCTATCTTGTTCTCAATCATTAATTTAGCACAAACTAAAGTTGATGTTTCAGGAGTAACGGTTATGACATTTGTAGACATTATTTCTTTTATAGCCATCTCAAATTTTTGTCTGTCAAAGATTGATTTCATCTTGCTTAATACCTCATTATGCTATTGTAAACAGATAATCTTAGTACTTTTAAAGGTTTTACATTTACTGTTTATTTTTAAATTTTCTATTTAACTATTTTAGAATTTTAGAGTCACCTGGGATGAAAGGTAGAAAATCATTAACGGTCAGTGATTCCACTTTATATTTCTCATCTTCTGGGCATTTTTTAAGCAATATTTCTCTTATTTCCTTAGCTAGTTTTCCTTTAGGAACATCTCCTGGTTTAATTTGAATAGTTATTGAAGTTCGTTCTTCTACACTCTTTAAAGGTCCGCCAATAACTTGTGCATGTTCATCAAAAATCACTATCCCTACTGCATGGCTTATTTCAACATTTTTTTGATAATTCTTTGTTCCATAAATCATTACGCTTCCTTTTGATAGATACTGACCAGAAGGAGCAGTAAGGCTTACTTGATCGGGAAGAACACTGTAAACATCACCGACTAATTTCTTTCCCTTCCATATGCTAGAATAATTAAGCGCAAAAGTTGCTATTTCGTTTATACAATCTTCTGAAAGATTTGTTTGACCTTCCTTTACAACAACATAGGGAGCACCATGTACATCAGCATGAAAGAATAAATCGTTATCATCTAGATAGGTTTTCAGGATTCTTTCATTTGTTTTTGCATCAGTTCCACCAATCACTATATGATCTTTACAAATAAACCAGTGAAACTTTTCATACCATCTTTTTGTTCTTTTTATAACCATAGGTTTTGTTTCTATTTCCTTTTCAATCTCTTCTTTTTTCATACTAGCTTCTTCGATTTGCTTCTTTGATCTACCTATAGCTGCTTCTGCACCAGGCACCTTTCTTCTAGCTTTCTTCGATTTTTCATAGAAGCTATTAGCACTTTCTACTAATGGAAGCGTAAAATCTAGTTCAATTTTTTCTTCTTCACTTTTTTCATCAAAAAGTTTGAGAACTATTAACTTATTTTTAGGCTTTATTTCTTCAAAAAGCATAGCAGAAGCAATACCTTTTTCTTTTCCTATTACCAGCTTTTCTTCAATTTCTGTCCAAGAAACACCATTTCTTCTAGTCTTTAAGATAGTAGTAAGAAGTTCATCTACATCAATAAAATTAGCATAGAGTAAATCTCCTTTCTTCTTTTCTTTTTCTTCTTGATCTATTAATGATTTAAGATGCTTTTCTTGATTATTGAGTATCTTTTGAAATTTTGTTAATTTACCAGTTGTCTCAGTTTTATCTTCTGTAAATTCAGGCTCTTCTTCTTGTGTTGAGAAAAAGTCATCTAGCTCATCATTAAATGAATCTACTTCATTAACCTCCAAATCATCATACCTATTCATAGCAATTGGAGTAATATCTACAATCTCTTCCTCGTCTGTATATTTGTGATATACATAAGCCTTGTTAGTTATCGTTTTCTGTAAATTAGTAAGATTCTCAAAAATCTTATCTTTTTCGGCATCTTGAAGTTCTTCTACAGTTTTTGTAGAGACTTCTGCTTTGAGAAGTATATCTTTTGAATAAAGAGGACCTAGACCCATTATCTCATTTAGAAAATTAACCACTTTACCACTTGATTTTGAAAGTTTATCAAAGAAAATTTCTTTGGTTATTGATGCAATGTTTAACTCGGAGGAGGGTGGAAAATTGAATTCTCTTCCTGGATGAACATCTCTATCTCTCATTCTCCTATAAACATAAGCTAGAATTATCTTGTTGTTAGGTCCAACAAGTATAATATTCCCCTCACCAAATAGTTCAAGAATTAATTTGTAAAATCCATCTTTGTATGAAATCTCAAAAACAACAACTCTATCTAAATCTTTCTGATAGAAGTCTTTTACTGGTAAATCCCTTATGTGTTTTCGCAAAGAAAGAATTTTGTTGTTTGGTGTTGTAGGTTTTTTACGAAAATACTTAGTGACATGAAATCTTTTCCCAAGCTCAAAAACCATTTCAGAAGGACTTTCTGTTGTCTTACGAAACCTTAATATAACTCGATTTTTCCCGATTGAATAAATATTGTTAATCCAGCTATTAACAATCTGCGGGCGTAATTCTGCTACTAAAGCAGCAATATCTAAACTGGATAATGACGTCTTCATGTATATCACTGGTGATTAAATTTGAATATTAACATGAGTAAAATATTTGATCGTATTAAAAATAATTTGAATCCGAAGAATATTTGGGAAAGAATTAAGGAAATGCCTAAAATGGATCATGTTTATTGGTCCAAAGTTATTGTAGGGTTCATTATTGGTATAATTTTTGGAGCCACAAATTTCACTTCATGGCCAGCAGTACTAACTATGTTTCTAGTTTTCTTAGCAATTTCTGCATCATGGTTTCTTTATCTAAGAAACAAAGAACTTGGAATAAAAGTTCGATCTTATTTTACTTCAGCAATGTTTCAATACTTCTTAACAACTATAGCAGTTTGGACATTAATCTGGGCAGCTTCTGGATATTTACCTTTTTATGATTGGTAATATATCCTTATTGTTTATTTTGTATGAATAGATGTGATAAATAATGAGCTCAAAAAAAACAAACTCTAAGAAACCAGAAGAAGAGTTTGAAAGAAAACCATCTTTAATGGAAAGACCAAGATTTAAGATTATATACACAATAGTTGTGTTTCTCTTCATTGGTGCTGGTGTTATTCTCGTTATCTTATCATATACTGCTTTAAGCGGTAATGGATACATACTTTTTGTTGCGTTAGGTGTTCTTGGTATTGGCATCATCATGTTAACAATGAGATCTACCTACAAACATTCTGCTCCTTCAACATCAGAAGAAGAAGAGGAAGATAAGGACGAAGGTCTCAAAATGAGAGATAGATGATTCAATTTATCTATTTGGGAGTGTTTACATATTAGCGTAATACTTTAGACTTACCAATAATCAAATATTCCGACAATAAATCTCTTATGAAGAAGATGGAGAATTTAGTGTTTCAAGATAAAGTAGGGAAGTTTTTAGGAAGATATGGTGAAGTAAAGAAATTGGGAAGTTTAAAATTAGAATCCAATACACGAATTTTACCATTCATTGTTGAAAATGAAGATCAGAAATTTGCAGTTTTTGCTTTTCATTGGAAGAAAAGCATAGGAACAAACACCATAATCAGGACAGAACATCAAATAAGTGAAATGCAGTGTGATGGTGCTATAATTATTGGAAATAGATTTTCTCAAAATTCCTATGACATGGTTAGTGATACTAACAAAAGAAGGAGTAAAAGAATCATTCTAATAAAAATGGAGGAAATGGAGGAAATTCTTTCATCGAATGTTTCTTGATTTCAGAATTTTTTTTATTTTTTCCAAGTGATTTTTTACTTTCTTTTCTTCTGAATAAAATATTAAGCTACTTTTTATATAAAACAATATTTTTCTAGGGAAAAACGCATAGAAAGCTTAAAAAACTCATTCAATTACCATTACTTGAAAGAATGATTTCCCAGATACGAGAACCCTTAACGAAGATTGCACAACCAATAATAATCTTCTTTGCAAGATTAGGTATACATCCTACAGTTTTTACAGTAATTGGATTGTTACTCTCAATTGCTGCAGGTGTTTTTCTTGCTTTAGATAATTTTCTAGTTGCTTTTGTTCTTCTTTGGATTGGCGGAGCAATGGATTTTGTTGATGGGGGAGTAGCTCGATATTTGAAAGTTGATTCAAAGAAAGGATCATTTTTTGATAGTGTAATAGATCGTGTAAGTGATATTGCAGTATTTGTAGGAATCATTTGGAGTGAACCAGTAGATGGTGTCACAGGAACAATAATGGTAGCTTCAGCTCTTATGGTTAGTTATGTTCGTGCTAAAGGAGAAAGTATGGGCATCCAGAGGATGGCAGTAGGCATTATGGAAAGAGCAGAAAGATGGTTGGGATTAATCATTTTAATTTTCATCTCTCTTCTAGTACCCAATCAAGGTTTTGTAGCTCCTATTTACTACATAGCTGGTGAAGGTATTTCTTATTTCTCAATAGGTTATATGGTTTTAACTGGACTTTGTGTAATCACAGTAATTCAAAGATTCATCTATGCTTCAATCCAATTAACAAAGTCAGAAGAAGTTGAAGAACCACAACAATCATGATTCAATAAAAACAATTATTTTCGGTATACAACCTTTATTTCCTCAATTTGTGAGTAGATAGCCCAAAGGGGAAACGTTTTAAACACTCTAAGTATGTTACAAATTAGATATGGTGGTTTTGTGTCTAATAGTAACTATAGCAGTAAGAAGAGTAAGAAACACATTAATGACACTGCAGTAAATAATCAAAAAGAATCAATCAAGGATTTATCGCGTACGAAGGAAATTGTAAAGGCACTATCTTCTGAAATAGGGACTCTTGTTGAACAATTCCTTGGGGCAATATATAATGTAGACGTAGCAGAAACTTTTGCAGATTCAATTATTAGGATATACAAAAAATTGAGAGATGAAGGCATATCAAAGAATGCTGCAGAGAAGATATTATGCGAGTATTCTGCTAATGTGGATAAGTTTGCTTCTATGCTTAAGAAGACAGATTAGAGACACATCTTCGAAGAAGGTGACTAAATGGGAATATTTTCAATATTTAATCCTGTTTTAACTCTATATTATAGGTTAGTGGTTAAAATAAAATTCTACTGGTACTCAAGAAAGAAACGGAAAAGAAAGAAGACCGCTAATGCCTTTCTAAAAGAGAAATTGAGTAATAAAGGAATAAAGGAAAAAACAGTAGATAAAATCATCGAAAATTATTTGAAATTTGGTGAAACGATTTTTGATAGAAAATTGATGCAAGGAGCTTTAAGTCTCGACAAGAAGATTCTCCCCAAACCTTTGAGAAGTAAAAAATAATTGGTTTACATCCTTGAGATTTTATCCTTTTTCGTAATCTTTATCTTTGGATGCTTTTTTCTATCTTTGGTGAATCAATGTCTAAACCAAAAAAATACAAAGGAGAAACAATTTTTGACCATCTTCCAGAATATCTACCTACAACAAATATAGAGAATCCTGTTTTTGTCAAATTACCTCCAGATAAGAAAGATTCGCGATTGAAAGATATTGAAAGAGAAATAGTGCATTATTGGGAGATTATACACCCAATGATGAAAGAATATATGATAATGCTATCTCGCTATGTCAATGAATTTGGCGAAGGCACTGATGATTTGGTTCATCTTCGAAGATCTTTGGATATAGAGTTAAGCAATTCAGCTCAATTGTCTGATGAAAATCGAAAATTAAAAACTCAAATCTCTGATTTAGTTGTTGATAAGAAAGTTCTGAATGAAAAAGTAGAAGATTTAATGAAACAAAGACCTACTCTTACTGCTGAAGAAATTCAAGCAATGAAACTTATGGTTTCTTCGAAATATGATATTTCTTCTGAAAGTTTAGAAGAAATGATGAAAAAAGCTGTTCAAGAAACAAGGGAAAGTGAAGAGATAACAAAAACAAGAGAAGAAAGAGCCAAAATGGAAAAAGAACTAGAAGACGCAAAAAAACACTTTGAGAAGACTCAAACTGAAGTGGGAGAAACATTTCAGAAAAAAATCTTAGAGTTACAATCTAAAATTGATGACCTAGAAGAAGAATTATCCAAATAAAAAAGTGCATAAATGGTGAATTACATTGGCAAAGTGGAATTTTAAAGTTGTTTTGGCGGGGGATGGAGCTGTTGGAAAAACATCTATTAGAGAACAATATATGGGGAAAGGGTTCTCATCTGATTATCTTAAAACAATAGGTGCAGATTTTGCATCAAAGAAAATAGATGCAGGTGAAAATCAGATTAGTCATCAGATTTGGGATTTGGCTGGTCAAGAAAGCTATCAAGCAGTAAGAAGTACTTTTTACAAAGGAGCAATTGCTGGCTTAATGGTATTTGATTGTCAAGATCCCAAAACAATGACCAATCTAAAGGATTGGATAGATGAAGCAATTAAAGGATCTGATAATGGTATTCTTGTTTATTTTATTATAGCAAATAAAATAGACCTAGTAGATGAGAGAAGAGTATCAAGAGAGATGGCGCTTGATTTTTGCAACCGTTTAAGCACTGAAACAGGTATTCGTTTCTATTATTGTGAAACAAGTGCTAAGACAGGTCAAAACATACAAGAAACGTTTGAATTTCTATCTTTCAAGTTACTAGAATCTAATAATGTAAAAGATTTAGTTAAACCTGAAACACCAGAAGGCATAATTGACACAAAAGAAACAGAGAAAATATTAGAAGATGTAAGTGGGGATTTAGTTTCTAAAGAAGAATTCAATGAATTATTAACAAAGGTTGAGAGGATAGAAAATAAATTAGAAACTATACAGAAAATTATTAAAAAAATAGTTGAAAAATTGGAGTAATCTATTTCAAATTATTACTTTTTTTCCACAATCTGTACAAAATTCCGCTCCTTCAACTATAATAGCTGAACATGTAGGACATCTTCTTTCTCTATTTGACAATGATGTCTCTTGAAAGTCATCATTAGGATGTCGTGATTGAATTCTATAATCAGAGTCTAAATCATCTTGATTACTATTTATCCATTCCAGACTTGGGGGATCAATGTACTGCTGGATAATTTTTTCATAATGAAGAGTTGCTTTAATATCATTTAGACTGAAGAAAGCAAAACTAACTGCTGTAATCAATAATACTGAAACAAAGATGAAAATATCAATGCCGGTTAGAGGATTGTGGCTTGAGGAATTAAAGATATTTCCTACAAAATTTAGTAGAGGATTTAAACTGGCAAGTATTATTGATAGAGGTATAAGAAATGTAAGAACAGAAATTTCTAGATTTCTTTTTATGCTAATTTTAGGAAATTGAATTGAATCATATAAAGTCTGAAAGACACCTGAATCTCTTATTGATATAAGAATTTTAGCAATTCGGAAAGTTGGAGATATAAAGGACAGAATCAGTATTAAAAGAAAAGCAAATGCATAGATAGAAGGAGGAAGTGTTTCACTTAATATAGAACTCCTTACCATGAAAAATATAATACCAGATACTAGTCCAACCACGATTAAGTGTAATCCATGAATAAATAGAAAAGGTAGCAGGTTTTTTTTAGTGCTGCTCAAATTTATCTCTTTCTTTTCCGCAATTATTTTCGCAATTTTCTGATTTAATATGAAAAGAGCTAGAGAGGATATTGCTAAAGAAACTAATAGCAATGATAAAGAAACCAGAAATGAGATAGAATCATAAAAAATCATTAAACTAATAGTACCTATTTGAAATAATAACAAGAAGGCAGCAATAAGGCTAAGGGAACTGATTATAGCTAAATCAGATATTTTCATTTGTTTCATAAAACGTAATTTGAAACGTGAGAGAGAAAAATCATCATTATATTTAACTTGACCTTTCATTTGAAATGGAATCATAGCATCGGAAACTTTCCAAGCATATTGTGTACTATCTACTATAACATCAGTCTTGTTCATAGCTGTTTCTATTGGTTCATCTCCAAAGAAAGGTTTTCTTACAGTATTACTAACTGGAGTATGGACCACATTTGCAGACTCACTGACTTGTGTTTGTAGCTCTGTACCGCACACTGGACAAAATACCACTTTTGGAGGTAAAATAGAGTAACAAATAGGACACTTCTTCATAGAAATAATACTCACCTAGTTTTTCTCTGTATTATTCTTTATATAATTCGGCAATACCTAGATATTTTTAAGAGAAGAAAGATCCTTTCAAAAATCTACTAAGTTATACTAAATTCTAGTCGAATCAAGAACTTTGTTTCGAGCAGTTTAAATAATAAGAATAGAGATTGTACTATGGTTACTATAAATGACTGATGACACTCCTGATGAACCTCAATCGTTTACAAGTTTTCTTGATCTAGTTAAGAGACTAGAGAAAATTGTGGAAGAAACTCCAGACACAGCTAAACAGAAAATTGATGAAGAGGATACAAAGATTACAGAACCTCAGGAGGAATTAGAAACTATTTCAGAGAAGAAAGAAAGCGAACTTGAAGGTGTTCAAAAACAAGCACAAGATTTAGAAATACAAACAACAGAAACTGAAAAAGAAATAAAAACAAAACAGAAAAAAAAGAAAATTCAGAGTATTCTAACAATTGAAGAAGAATTAATTAAATACTACTCTGATGCTGATGTTCAAATTTCAGATTTTTACTATTTATTCAAAGAATTATCTGCCGAAAAGGTAGAAGATGTTGTAAAAACAAAGTTTCATTCTCTAGAGAATATAAAAGTCGAAAAATCAAAGATTATAGGTGTTCCATTTGTTTTATGTAAACTAAATGGAAAGTATGATGCTTCTTTACAACTTGAAATAGATGGAATTAACCTTCCCTTTTCCCTAATTGGAAATCTTAAGCAATTAAAATTATTATCAGCTAGTGCTAATAATGATACAAGTTTATCTCCAGAAGAGACAACAATTTGGAATCAAACTTTTAATAAATTTCAATTGAAGCTTGTTCAACTTCTAAACGAGAAAGCAAAAGAGAATTTGTCTAAACAGCAGACTGCAGAATATGGTTTACTCGAATTAGATCATACTATAATTCAAGAATTTATAGGGGAATATGAAAAGAAAATAAAAGATCTGAATTATTATAATATCGAAATATCAGAACAATTAAAAAAACTTGAAAAGGAGATAGACGAAAAAATAATATTTTGGAAAGACAAACGCCAATATCTAGAAGCAGCAGAAAAACTGAAAATTCAAGTAAAGGATTTACAAGAAAAACAAATTGCCATTAATAAAGAGACACAGATTCAATATTTGAAATTAAAGAAGAACCAAAAATCTATTGATGCAAAAACTAAAAGATATAAAATTGAAGAAAAGAGAGGGAAGGAAGTATCTAGGGAGGATAAAGAAAAACTAGTGAAGCAATTAAGAGAATTTCAGAGAGAAAAAGACACACTTCAGAAGAGAATCGATGGGATAAAGAAACTAGAAGAAACTTATGAAACATGGTTGGGAATAGTTTCATGCGAAAATGAGAGACAAGCAAATGAAATCCTTATAGAAAAATTCAGCTCAAGAATTAAAGAAAAATTAAAGGAGATTATAGGGGATTTAGATGAAGAAGATTTTCTAGAGGTTCTTCAAGCTGTTACAACCGAATTAGAAACTATTACTATAAATGTTATTTACATTCCTACTTTAATCTATTATTTCACAGCTAAACAAGAAGGTAAAAAAATGGAAGGAAAAATACTCTACATCAGTCCAACTGATGAAATAGCTTTCCTTAAACCTTCATTATTTTGAGAAGGATTAATCTGTTTTAAAGAAAATACTTATCCTTTAAACACATTTATTAGTGCTTTATTTTTTAATGATTTAGATGAAAGAGGAACTAGTTAGGTGTAAGGGTCTCTCAAAAACATTCACGGTTGGAAGTAGTCAAGTTCTTGCAGTGAATGATGTGTCTGTTAGTTTTCACAAAAGAGAATTTACATCAGTAGTTGGACCTAGTGGTTCAGGGAAAACAACATTACTAAATCTAATTGGCACTTTGGAAGTTCCAACTGAAGGAAAAATCGTTATAAATGGAACAGACTTGAGTGCTTTCTCTACAGAGGAATTAACAAATTTTAGAAGAAAAAACCTAGGTTTTGTATTTCAATTTTTCAATCTAGTTGAAGGTCTTACTGGTTTCGAAAATGTTGAGCTTCCCTTAATTTTTGATTCGATTCCATATGAAACCAGACAAAAAAGAGTTGATGAAATCTTTAAAGAATTCAATATTGAATATTTGAAAGGTAAATTTCCGGAAGAATTGAGTTCAGGAGAGAGACAAAGAGTGTCAATAATGAGAGCTTTGGTTAATGAGCCTATTTTACTTCTAGCGGATGAACCCACTGGAAACTTAGATACAAAAACTGGACAAACAGTACTTGATTTGTTCAAAGATCTTAACGAAGAAAAGGGAACCTCAATAATACTTGTTACACATGATCTTTCTGCAGCTAAAAGAGCTCTTCGAACGCTTCATATGCATGATGGGAAGATTACTTTTGATCAAATAAATGAAGAACCCATTTTAGATAAAGAAAAATAGAGATAATAGTAAAAAACCTTCATTCTGTAGAATTCTGCAGAATCAAGCAAAAATGAAGAAATACCAAATTTTATGTCCTATATATATTTACCGTCTGAAAAGACGATAAGTCTTATAAAGGCATACATAATCGAATGGTATAACTATATTGTGCCCTTAGGCATAATAAAGCTTCGCGGAGTTTAAAATATGTCTCTTAGAGGATTCATAGTAAGAAGAACCATTTATATTATTCCTGTTATGCTTGGTATTACATTAATGAACTTCACCCTTATTAACATCAGTCCAGGTGATCCTGTTATTGTAAGAATAGGATTGATTCAGTGTAATACGGTTGAATGTTACAATAATGCGTATAACAAAGAAGCAATAGAAATGGGTCTGTTAAGCAAAGATCTATACACAGTTCCTTGGTTTGAAAGATACGTAGAGTTTGTTAACAATTTACTACATTTTGACTTTGGAAGAAGCTGGTATTATGAACAAGCTGGGCAAGGAATGCCAATATCGCAGATAATAGGGGAGAGAGCAGTATATACAATAACTCTTAACATATTATCGTTTATTTTCTCGTTATTACTTGCTACAGCTATAGGAGTTGTATCAGCAACAAGACAAAACTCTTTCTGGGACAGAAGTCTAACAGTAGCGATGTTACTTGGATATTCGATGCCTCTTTTCTGGCTAGCCAAGTTGCTAATGTTAATGTCCTATTATATGTTCAAATTCACAGGAGTAGCAAATAAGGATGCATTTGAAACACCTCTAATTATTAATGGTAGTTTCTACAAATATCTTATCCTACCAACGCTTGCATTGACATTAGGAGGGTTAGTATTTATGGCAAGATTAGTAAGATCACAATTGCTAGAAATACTGCGTCAAGATTATGTGGTTACTGCAAAAGCTAAAGGATTAGATAGAAGAGCAGTTATTTACAAACATGCATTCAGAAACGGATTGTTACCAATTGTAACAATTATAGGAAACTCACTACCAGGATTACTAGCTGGTTCAGTAATGGTTGAACGAGTCTTCGGGTGGCCAGGTTTGGGAACAGTCTTCTTGGAAGGCGCACTTTTCAGAGACTACCCTCTTATGATGGCTACGAACACGATCTTCCCATTCTTATTCTTAGTGGCGCGTCTGCTTACGGACATCACGTATGTGTTTATAGACCCAAGAATCAAATATTAATGAGGTATTTACATGGCAACAATAGATAAAGAAGAATTACCTGTCAAAGAAGAATTTCTTCTGGACGAGAAAACACTTAGAGAAATTGAAACAATGAAAGGTGCCGGACAATGGAGTATTGTCTGGCGTCGTATCAAGAAGGATAAAATGGGTATGTTAGGATTCTATATCGTTTTATTCCTTATCGCAATGGCTTTTGTTTCTTGGCTCTTACTCTCTTTCGACAATTGGTTAACCACACAGGGATATATGTATGGTAATCCACACCCTGGTTTTGAAGGAAGTCGTAATAATCTATATATTGAGCTATGGTTCCCAGGAATGGACATAGAAAATCCCATAATTCTGTTCCAACACCCAAGATATATGGACCATGCAAACGCTAAATTACCACCATCATTCCAGTACCCATTTGGTACAGATGCAAATGGTCAAGACATGTTATCCAGAGTATTCTTTGGTGCAACAGTTTCCTTAGCTCTAGGATTTATTGGCCAAATGACTACGGTGATTATAGGTACGGTTTTAGGGTCAATTGCGGGTTTCTATGGTGGAATTGTTGATGACATACTGCAAAGAGTTATTGAATTACTCTATTCAATGCCTGGTTTTATTTTGATGATCTTCATCATCGTATTGTTTGAGGATGTCAATATACCGGGTGGGAAGTACGCGGTTGTAGTAATATTCTTCTCCCTGATAGGCTGGGGAGGTACTGCGCTTATCGTTCGTTCAAACTTCTTCTCACTGAAAGAACAAGATTTCGTAGAAGCGGAACGGGCGCTGGGGGCGAGTGATATGAGGATTATATTTAGACATATCCTACCGAACTCGCTAGCTCCAATTATCATTATAGTAACACTGGGAATTGCTACAACAATCTTTACATTCGCAGCACTTGCATTCTTTGGTTTCGGTGACCCAACTGCAATATCTTGGGGCGATGATCTGAATCGGTGGCAAGACTTTTTAATCGAGTACCCTTGGATGCCGATGTTTCCTGCGTTGTTTATTTTCTTTACCGTACTAGGCTTTAACCTACTCGGAGACTCACTTAGAGATGCTTTAGATCCAAGATTGAAGGATTAAACCTTCTCTCAAACTCTTTTTTTTATTGTTTTATTCTCTTCTATTGATAGTAGATATTTTCACTCCATACCACAATTGTTTACTTATTGGTTTTGGAGAGCTGTTACTAACATCATTGATTATCGTTTTTATTATACTTGGAATTAAATATGGGGAGAAACTGGTTCTGTATCTCAGAGAGAAACGTTCACTTTCACTATAATTTTGTTATTACTGGTTTTTTCCCTCCTTTTTTAATTAAATTACTTATTAGATATTGATAAGCTATCTACTGCTTATCATAGTCTATATTCTTAGGCTATCCAAAATCGGGTGTAGACCATTCTAAGGGAGGGAGTTACACCAGATTCTTGTTCGATTTTCTTCCTTTAAAAACTTTTGAGTATTTAAAGCAATTTAGCTATTATATTATTGGGAAAGATGACCACTGTCATTAAGAAACTTGAATTAGAACCACTTCAAAAAAAATACCAAGAATCAGAGCATCCTTTCGTTCTTACCAATGGGAAACTCAAACAAATAGACTTTCGAAAAGAAACCACACACTTCTTTCGATTTCTTGAGATAACTTCCAATCTTCTTTGGAAAGATATTCCTTCTGCAGTTTTTACAGAAGCGTTTCTTCACTATCAACGGTTGTTTGAACTTATGATTGAAAGTCACTTAAATGACAAATATTTCAACAATGAAGATCTATTAGCCTATTTTTTGGCATTATTAGATCATCATGTTACATTACAAGGAAAGGAGATACAGGAAAAAACCTTGCAAAGAATCTTACGATTCTGGGGGTTTGATAAGAAGTACGATCTGTTCTATCGAAAAATTTCCTATGCTAAACAAATCCTTGAAAAATCCGAGTTGTTGAAACACAATTGTGATACAAGTCACACTGAATTATTCTTAAAAGTTGAACAACTCATCTCATACTTTAGAGAAAAAGTCTCTGAAGACAATGATTTTCTGGACTTAATCAGAGATGACGTGTTGAGGTTAGTAGAAAAGAGAATTATCCCATTTGCGAGCTTAAGAGATGCAGCATTAACAATGATCGTGGCATTTTTCCCACAACATATAGAAGTTCCAGCAATGAAACTATACTTGCTTCTTAATGCAAGATCTGATTTCCAGATTGATTTAACACTCCTACAAAAACGAGTAAAGAGATATCAATCAAAAATTAGCCTCAAATGAAGAATTTTGTTGCTTTTTCTTCCTATCAAGTTTGCATCCATCAAGCATATATTTTAGATGGAATAATTATATAGGCTACTCTGATTCTTGGGATAGTGAGAGTAAGATAAATACATTTATAAAAGTGTAACAAGAGGAAAAAGTAAGCGTGTCCAGAAAAAATTAATGTAAGTGGTATGAGATGAATAGACCACCAGAAGATATTCTATTAGAAATTAATGGATTAAGAACTTATTTTTTTACAGAAGAAGGTGTAGTAAAAGCAATTGAAAGCATCGATTTGGTTGTTTACAAATCAGAAACTTTGGGGCTCGTAGGTGAATCTGGTTCTGGAAAATCAGTTACAGCATTATCCATCTTAGGAATCGTTCCTGATCCTCCAGGTAAAATCCTTCAAGGTGAAGTAATATTCCACGGGCAAGATCTTCGCAAACTTAGTGATTCTGATATGCGTAAAATCCGTGGAAATCAAATTGCTATGATATTTCAGGATCCAATGACATCATTGAATCCAGTTTTTACAGTTGGTGATCAAATTAGTGAAGCTATTATGCTTCATCAAAAAGTCACAAAGAAGGAAGCTCGAGAGAAATCCATCAAAATTATGAGCTTAGTTGGTATACCTTCAGCTGATGAAAGAGTTGATAATTATCCGTTTGAATTCAGCGGTGGGATGAGACAAAGAGTTATGATTGCAATGGCATTAAGTTGTAATCCTGAACTTCTAATAGCAGATGAACCATCAACATCCCTAGACGTAACTATTCAAGCACAGATTCTAGAACTTCTTAAAGCGACTTCAGAAGAGTTTGATATGAGTATCATTTTGATTACTCATGATATGGGTGTAATTGCAGAGATGTGTGATCGTGTTGCAGTTATGTATGCAGGTTACATCTGTGAATCTGGAGACATTATGATTATATTCAAATCCCCCTATCACCCTTATACGCGAGGTTTATTAGGAGCTATTCCTCGACCTGATGCTGAGCGTGAGGATTTGACGATTATTAGAGGAGCTATTCCAAATCTCATTAATCCTCCTTCTGCTTGTAGATTTCATCCTCGTTGTGATTATTGGATGGAAGGCCTTTGTGAATCTGTTTTACCAGAAGTTCTAGAAATAGAATCTGGTCACAAGGTTCGATGTCATATATATTCAGATGCAGGGAAAGCGTGGATGCAGAAACATGGTGAAGCAAGAGAGATTGGAAAAATACCAAAAAGTGCAGTAGGTAAGTGAAAAAGATGAGTGGCAGTTCAGAATCATTTTTTGATAAAATAGCAGCTAAACAAGAAGAAAAAGGTATAGCAGCAAGTCGTATTAGAACAAAAGAAATGAAAGAGGACGTTGTTCTAGAGGTTAACAATCTTAGAAAGTTTTTCGACATTCCAATTCCTTTTGAAACAACATGGTTTATGATAGCATTCGTTGGAGCTATCGTGGTTTTCGCATTTCGACAATTAATAGGTTTAATTCTAATAGCTGCAATTATTGTTTTATATTTCGCATTACCTTATATTCCACCATTTAATAAACGACCTAAAGTTGCTCATCTAAAAGCAGTTGATGGCATAGATTTGCAGATCAAGAAAGGAAAAATTGTTGGCCTTGTTGGAGAATCAGGATGTGGAAAAAGCACTGCTGCAAAAACCATTATTCGATTACTTGAGCCTACTGCTGGTTCAGTTTATTTCAAAGGAATTGATATTAATCGTTTAACAATGGATGAAATGAAAGAAATCAGAAGGCATCTTCAAATTGTATTTCAGGATCCTTACGCTTCGCTAAATCCTCGAGCTACGGCGCATGATATCATAGCAGAGCCTTTTGACATACACGGGGTTGCTTCAGGAGATGAAGCTAGCTATAAAGTATTAACTCTTCTAAAAGATGTAGGACTTGCACCACATCATGCTTATCGATATCCTCACGAGTTTAGTGGTGGACAACGACAAAGATTAGGGATTGCAAGAGCTTTAGCATTAGAACCGGATTTCATCGTTATGGACGAACCAGTTTCAAATCTTGATGTTTCAGTTCGAGCTGCAATTATCCAATTGATTCTAGAGCTACAAAATAAAATGGGTCTCACTTACCTCTTTATTGCTCATGACCTTTCTTTGGTAAAAATCCTTTGTGACGAAGTCAACGTTATGTATCTTGGAAAAATAATGGAAGCTGGAACAAGCGATGAGATTTTTGAATCAATGATGCATCCTTACACTAAAGCATTAATTTCAGCAGTACCAATAGCAGATCCAACTAAAAGGTCAAAGAAAATATTCTTAACAGGAGATATTCCAACACCAATCAATCCACCACCAGGATGCAAATTTCAAACAAGATGCCCTCTTGTATCTGATGTCTGTCGTGTTGAGGACCCTCCAGCTAGATGGTATACAGCCTCTCATGTGGCTTACTGTCACAATATAGAAGGTGGAGAAGAAAATCCAGATTTTTTTGCTAAATAATCTTTTTCTTTTTATAACTTCTTATTTTTTCATTGCCAGAATGTAAGAATATTTATTAGTCATACAATAGAGTATAATCTGTTATAAGTAAAAATTTAGCTTTCTATGAGGAGAGTTATATGAGTAAAGTAAACCTTGAATCCGCTAAGAATAATATAGAAAGAGTATCATCGAATTTGAATGAGCTACAACAGCTTCTTTTGAGTAAGAAAGAAGAGATAAGTAACAAAGTCAAAGACTTTAATGATTTGTTATCTAATTTCTTTAAACATGCTGATGAAAAGAATCAAGCGATTAGTCAAGAAGAAGAAAGAAAATCCAATAACACATCTAAACTAAATCAATTGAATCAACAATTACAAGAATTAACTCATCA
Source organism: Candidatus Heimdallarchaeota archaeon (assembly GCA_016839945.1). Taxonomy (GTDB): domain Archaea; phylum Asgardarchaeota; class Heimdallarchaeia; order Heimdallarchaeales; family Heimdallarchaeaceae; genus UBA460. Next base: position 19,397 of record JAEOTE010000146.1, read on the forward strand.
AAAAGACATTTTGTCATCCGAAATTTCTAACAAACAGAGGGATATTGAACAGTTATCCAATGTTACTCTAGAGAGAGAAAAGACAAATACAGAACTCACATTACAAGTTGATTCAAACACAGAAAGAATTTCTGATTTTAAAAGAAAAATTGAGGAATTAGATGTTTTAAGTCAAGCTACACGAGATGAAACTAAAGAAGAAATGAGAAGAAGAGAAATTAAGAATGCAGAACTCAATGAGCAATATAATAGATTAATTTCTCGATCTAGAGCCTTGATATATCTTGTGAAGAATGATATTGTGAATCTACCTGAAATTCAGGTTTTAAGAAGCTTAAATGTCCCTGGTATTGACTCCGAATTAAACCTTAGAAAGACTTCAGGAGTATCAGAAAATTTGATTAGAAACGTTTTGGTTGATTTGGATCGTAGAGAGATAATTTCTTTTGACCCTCATACAGGACGTATCCAAATTCTAACTAACATAGATATATAGGTGATGATGATGTCAGAAGAAGAAAGAATGATTGGAATCCTTGAAGATATTAAACGTGATATAGAAGAGTTATCATCTCGTAAATCAAATGTCATTTCAACCACAAATATGACTATTGAATCTACTACAGATGATGTAAGAGCAATTCCAGCTTATATTGAATCATTAAAACGAATTCTAGATGAGATTCAGCAAGCCAATAAAGAGCTCGAAGAGAAAATAATGCAAACTCAACAAGCTGTTGAAACGGTACAAACCGAAATTGAAATTCAACAATCAAATAAAAGCGACCTTAATGAAGCTGAAATTAAAAAACGAGAATATAAGGAGAATTTAGAGAGACAAATTACAGATTTACAGGAGAAAAAAACTACCCTTGAAACAGAACTCGAATCTTTAAGTGCTACAACTCAGCATAAGGAGACTGAATATAATCAGCTGCAAGGAAGTGCCAGAAGCGATATAGAAAATATGGACCAGAAAATTAGGGAAGCAGAAATGAGATTGCAGCAAATAAAAGAGGATAACAAACTAATTGTTTATCTAATGGAGGCAGGATTATTAGATGTACCAGAAGCAGAAATTGTGTCAGTAATTGCCTCTTATCCAAATGGATTAAAATTGGATGAAATCAAAGAAAAGGTAAGTATGCCTCCCGTAAGAGTACAACCCACTATTAACACTTTATTGGAAAAAGTAGTAGAACACGATAGTTATTCAGATTCCTACAAAATACTCGAGTCTATCAAAAAAGAGTTTGTCTAAGAAGATAATTTCTTCTTTCACTTTTCTTTTTATTTACTAATCAATTTCTTAGTTTATTTTTCCATATGAAATCTATTTTGTAATACATATTTTTCGGAGTGATAGCGTAATTGTTTTAAATCAAATCTGAATTGGCAAATTAAGCCGTATAATAAATACGTATGAGGTTAAGACTTATGTCAAAATACGTCGAGCGTGTATATAATCATGTTATAGAAAAGAATCCAGCACAACCAGACTTTCATCAAGCTGTAAAGGAAGTCCTAGATAGTTTGATGCCGGTTTTCGAAAAAGAACCAAGATTTGAAAAATATAAGATTTTGGAGAGAATTACAGAACCTGAAAGAATTGTTATTTTTAGAGTACCTTGGGTTGACGATAATGGAGAGATCCAAGTAAATAGAGGAATGAGAGTACAATTTAATTCAGCAATTGGACCGTACAAAGGAGGATTACGTTTTCATCCAAGCGTAAATCTAGGGATTATTAAATTTCTGGGGTTTGAACAAATATTCAAAAATTCTCTAACAGGTCTCTCTATGGGAGGTGCAAAAGGAGGTTCAGATTTCGATCCTAAAGGAAAATCAGATAATGAAGTTATGCGATTTTGTCAATCTTTAATGACTGAACTTTTCAAATATGTTGGTGGAAGAGTTGACGTTCCAGCAGGAGACATTGGTGTTGGTGCCCGAGAGATAGGTTATCTTTTTGGTACATGGAAGAAAATTACTCAAAGGTTTGAACCTGTTTTAACTGGGAAATCCTTAGAGTATGGTGGATCTCTTATTCGCCCTGAAGCTACTGGTTATGGATCTGTTTATTTTGCACAAGAAATGCTTAAAACAAGAAATGAAGATCTTAAAGGAAAAGTATGCCTTGTTTCTGGATCTGGAAATGTAGCACAATATACCACAGAAAAATGTATAGACCTTGGTGCTAAAGTTGTAACTCTTTCTGATTCAAGTGGAATGGTACATGATCCAGATGGTGTAACAAAAGAAAAACTAGAGTTCGTTTTTGAACTCAAGAATGTGAAAAGAGGGAGAATTAAAGAATACGCTGAAAAATTCGGAGTTGAATATTATCCTGACGGACAACCGTGGACAATTCCAGGAGAAATTGCTTTTCCAAGCGCTACACAAAACGAAATCAACAATGACGAAGCTAAGGTACTTGTTGACAACGGAGTTATTGCTGTATCTGAAGGGGCAAATATGCCATCTACAATTGAAGCAATCGATGTTTTTCTTGAAAACAAAGTTCTTTTTGGTCCTGGAAAGGCAGCTAATGCTGGTGGCGTATCTACTTCTGGTTTAGAAATGGCACAAAATTTCGGTTTTGAATCATGGAACAGAGAAACAGTAGACGATCGTTTACATAAAATCATGATAAACATTCATAAAATGGCTTATGATGCATCAAAAGATTATGATGATCCAGGAAACTATGTTTTAGGAGCAAATATAGCAGGATTCAAGAAAGTCGCTAATGCAATGATTCTACAAGGACATTGGTAAAATATAATCAATTTCGATGGAAATGAGTCCTATCGTTCTCTCTTTTTTTACTTATTTTTCGTATCAGTAGGTTCAATAATCATACCTTCATTCTTCTGAGCATCAATTCTAACAACTAAAGGTTTCTTTGTTCGTACGTGTCTAACAAATTCCAAATCAGTAATTACATCTTGCTTTTCAAGCCATTCCCAATTAATGAATTGCTCTTCAATATTGTGTTTGATATGTAAGTATCCAATATTAGAAGTGACTATGTTGTGGAAGAAATGACTACCTTGAGAGAAGTCTATTTGGAAGCCTGGAAGTCCAGCTTCAATAATAATCTTTGCACTACTTATATTATTCCACTTCGCAGGAATGCCTAGAAAACGATCTGATGTTCCCCACCTTCCAAAACCAACCAGAATAGATGGCCTCCTTTCATTAAAAAGTGTAGAGTTTAGTTGGTCTATTTCTTCAACCATTTTCTCTGTTTCAGTTTTGTCAAAATTATCTGGTTTTACATATATTATGTCACTAATATCTTTTCGAATTAGGTTTCCAGAAACTTGAGTAGAATATGCCAAAACTTGTTTTATATCAACTGGATCTATATCTTCAACCATCAATAATTCTTGATACAAATAAGGTCTGATTTGTAATATAACAAACTTGTTCTTTTCACCTTTATTTTGTTTAAAATTTCCAGCAAACTCAATTTCTATTGAACTTCCCATTGCTCTTTCTCCTATAGAAAGGATTCTTGAGATAATTTTCGCCAAAGGAAAAGTTTCTAATTTAAGTTGATTACTAAAAGTAATAATAGGAGAACCCTCATCAAAATACCCCATATTCAAGCTTTGTGAAGTGAAATCATAAGTATCAGCAATCGGAGTTAAGGTTTTATCTTTTATAGCATCCCCAAGATCATATTTTTGTGTAAAAGGATCATCTTCGAAGATATCAAATGCTCTATAATTCAAATCAATAGCGTAGAAGCTCTTCTGACTTTGATCAAGCAACTCGTCTGGAGTTGAATAATAATTAAGTTCAGGGTATTTAGGGCAAAATCTCACAGATATTCCTCCATCAAGAATTGTTTTTCCTAAACCTAAAGCTACATGTGAAATTCTATCTTCTGGTTTCATATACGAACCAAATGGATAGAAATTATAAGATGCAGCAGTACCTGAGAAATCTGGATAAAAACGTTCGTTATGTTCTCTTCCAACTACTTCTTGGATAACCACTGCCATTTTTGATTCTTCAACTGTCTGACTTATTGTTTCTGCATATGTTCTTGCAAGCTCGAGGAATGGAGAAACGAGTACCAGCTTAATTGCAGTGCAAAGTTGTTCTAATCTATCTTTAATATTGAGACTGTTGTTAGGAATCATATAAGTATTAAAAATGCCTGCAAAAGGCTGGTATGCTGAATCTTCAAGAAGACTAGATGAACGAACTGCTAAAGGTTTGTTTAAATCACGCAAAAGGAATTCTAAATCATTTCGAATACTCTTTGATAATTTTGCTTTTACGAATTTTTCTTTAATTTCTTGATCAGATTTTCTTAATAAAGCGAATTCATAGAGGTTATTTTCTTCCATGAATTTGTCAAATTCGTCAGTCCCTATTACCACAGTCTTTGGAATCTCAAGAGAAACATTTTCAAATTCATCTTCTATCATAAAGGAATTTAAAAGGAACATTAAGAATGCAAGACCTCGTCCTTTTCCACCTAGTGATCCAGGTCTTAATCTGATAAAAAGAATCTCCGGGTGGTAGTTTTCTCGTGAAAAATCATTAACAATACCTCGAGTTTTTTCTATCACAATTTCTTTAAGTGATTTTAACAAGAAATCTCTTAATTCCTCTTGTGTAAACTCTGACACTTTACGTGGTTTTAGTTTTCGAGCAACATCAAACTCTCCTCTCGCACCCAACCAATTTGAAAAATGATCACTTTGTCCATGATATATAATTGAATCAATTGGTATTTCGGATAATTGTTCATAGAAACTTATGACATCTTTAGCTTTGCCAAGTGGTTTACCACTTCTATCTTTAAAGATAAAATCCCCAAAACCGACGCTTTCCAATAACCACTTACGGAAATCCCACATCATACCATGTGATCTTTTATGAACAAAATGACAACCTAATTCTTCTGATTTGTCTCTATTTTCCTCTTTACTTGATTGTAAGACAATGGGAAGAGTTGGTTTCTCTTCTTTAATTTTTTCAACAAAAGAAAAACCTGCATGTTTATCCAAGGATCCCTTTTTGGGGAATTCTATATCAGAAATTATTCCCATAACGTTCTGTTTATATTTTTCATAATATGCTAAAGCTTCTTCATATGTTTCAGCTAAGAGAATTTTAGGTCTGATTCTCATTTTTAGCAAATCTTGAAAATCATTTGTCCCCTCAGTAATTAGTCTATGAGTTTGACGCATTAATTCTCCATATAACTCCGGTAGAAGTAGAGAATAAAAACGAATTGAGTCATCAACGAAAATAAAAACTCTAACTTGACCTTTATCGGTATCAAAATCAGCATTCAACCTATCTTCAAGATGTTTAATGATAGCCACAAAAATCTTCGAGTCTCCATTCCATGTAAAAATTCTATCTATTCCATCACGTTTATCATGATCAGGTAAGTAGTTTATTTCTACAACATTGTTCAGTAAGAGAATAACAGGTATTTCTCTTATTTCTTTTACTTTTTTTCCAAATGAAAAAGCATCAATATCACCTAACCGTCGCATAGTAATAACAAGATCAAAATCACCCTCCTTTAGAGCTTCAAGGGCTTCCTCTGCAGAAGAAACTCTAGTAATTCTTGGGAGAGTTCGAAGGTTTAAATTTCTAAATTCCTCATATATCTGATCAGAAAGACGTCCATCTTCTTCTATCATAAAACTGTCATAGATACTTGAAACAAGAAGAACATTACTCATTCTTTTAGACATTAATTCATGGAAAACTTTGTATTTAGGCTTATATTCAAAATAGAATTTTTCTTCATCTATATCGAGTGTCATGAAACTACTTCCTTGTTCTAGATACCCTATTTTCTCAACCTCCATTCAAGATTAATAGTTTTTTGTAGTTGATACATTAAGAAAAAGCACATTTTTGTACAATTTTCATTCAAAAAGAACACTTGGTTAGCTCAAAAAAACTTTTAATGGTCTGTGCGTTCATATATTAGCAGAAAGTATCATAACTTTGTACGGATTAATAAGACAAAGGTCGAGTTAATAATGAGTCCAAGAGAAAATCATAGTGATGAGGCAACATTAGATGGTATAATGTACCCTGGATTCACTGATTATAGACCTTTGTCTGAGAGGGATGCTCTAATTATTGAGATGTATGATGAAGGTCTTTCTACGTATGAAATAGCTGAAGCACTAGAAATAAACAGACATACTATTTCAAAGGTTCTAAAAGAAAACGAAGTAGAAACTCGAACCATTGCTGATTATCATAAACTGAAACATGATGATATAACTGAGTTATTTAAGCAAGGAAAAACAAAACACGAAATAGCAAAGGATTTAGGTTTTACATACTATACAGTTAGAAAAGTTCTAGAAGACAAAGGACTTGTCCTTAACAAGAAAGACAGAGAAACTATGTCAATAGCTAGATATGTACAGATGAAGAACAAAGGATATGACAATGAATCCATAGCATCTTTTCTTAATATTTCCAGGAAACAGCTAAACAAACTTATACGAAACTGTGGAGTAAATGTTACCGCCGTAAGGAACAAAACGAGTGAAATTGAAAACCTATCTGATATAATTCTATCTCGATTAAAAGGCATGAAAATAGCTAATATCTCACTAAAATATAGGATTGATCTTGTTTTATTAAGACAGATTCTCTATGATTTTGGTTTGAGTAAATCAAAGTAATTGAAAGATTTTGGAATTGTATTTTCACATTTTTGAGCTTACTTATTGACGCTTTGTTGCATCTAATATTTAATAAATAACCAGAAAATACTAGATGAGATAAGAATTAATAGTTATATTGGATGATAGTAATGAAAAAGAGAGATTGGTTAATTGTTCACGAAGAACCAATGGCAGGTTATTCACTTACCAATATACTAAGAGTATTAATACAAAATAGATTTAGAATGCACCCAAAATATTGGCCTAGATTTATATATGCATTAACTGTAAGTTTTGCTCTTACACCTCTAAGAATTATTGAAAGAATTATTTATACTAGAAAAATAAATAGAACGAAAATACAAACAGATCCATTGTTTGTAATAGGCCATTATAGAACAGGGTCAACCTACCTAATCTCTTTACTATCACGCGATAAAAGTAAAGGTTATGTTTCAAATATTGAAGCTTATGCACCTCTGTTTTTCATTGCGTTCCCCAAAATAGCAAAATGGATACTTGATTTTTCTTTACCCGAAAAAAGACCAATGGATAACGTACTATTATTTAGCACTGAACCAACTGAAGAAGAGTATTCTATAGGAGCTGCTTCTAAATATGCTTATTTTAATGGTATTATTTTTCCAAGAAATTTTGAATTATATTCTAGATACAACTCTTTTGATGAATGTCCTCCCAAAGATCTTAAAAAGTGGAAAAAGAAATATCTCTATTTTGTAAAGAAAATGACATTAAAACACAAAGGTAAAATGATTTACTTTAAAAATCCAGCAAATACATATCGAATTCCAGCATTATTAGAGATGTTTCCAAAAGCAAAATTCATTCATATATACAGAAACCCATATGAGGTTTGGTCTTCTGTTTTAAAATGGTATAAATCAATTTTGTCAATTTATGCACTTCAGACTTGGAATGATGAAGAGATTCAAACAGGTCTTTTAGGCAATTATAGAGAAATGTATCATAAATTACATCAAGATCGTCAACTTATACCTGAAGGCAATATTGTAGATGTTCAATATGAAGATTTCATAAAAGAACCAATGCAGACTGTTGAAAGAATTTATTCTGAATTAAAACTTGGTAATTTTGAAAAATACAAAGAAAACCTTCAAAAGTTTGCAGATGCTCAAGTTGATTTTCAAGTAAATAAACACACAATTTCAAATGAAATCATAAACAGAGTAAATGAACATTGGAGTTTTATGTTAGAAGAATACGGGTACGAAAAACTTGAGCCAAGGAGAAAAGAAGAAGAAGAAGCTATTGTAGTTCCTGTTAAAGAACAAGAAAAAATATAGTTTATTATAGAAATTATTCGTTTTTTTAGGAAATTTTAAATATGTAGTGCTAATTGCTTGAACCTAGGTGAAATAAATGAGTAAAGCAGGAAAATCATTCCTTAGATTATTGATTTTTGCAGGTTTTGGAGCTTGGTTTACATTTGCCATTTGGGGAATTGTAACTTGGGGAGTAGAACCCACTCTTGTGAGTGAAAAAACAACTATAATTCTACTTAGTCTTCTAACTTTCATTGGATCATTTATACTCTTCGTAATTGCCATGGCTTTAGGAGCAATTGGTACAGGAAAGAAGAAAGAGAAAGAAAAGAAGTTTGAATTCACATCGAAAGATGGTGATAAAATGGAATTTAAAATGGGAGAAGATTTCGATTTCGACAAGATTCCAGCTCCATTCAGAGAGATAGCTAAAAAGATTAAGGAAGAGATTCAAAAAGAACAGAATAAAAAGAAATAATCTTTTTCATTTTTTCTTTTTTAATAAAACTTAAAAACAAAAGAATAAGTAAAAGGTCTCAAAAACATTTGATTTGAATACAATGGAGTTACCTTCTGATTTTGAAAAGCATTTAGATGGATTGGAAATAGAGAAAAGAGATTATCAATTAGCAGCTGTAAAGGAAATTATTGAAAGCTATCCTGAAAGCTCTATATTGCTCAATTATCCCTATGGTACTGGTAAAACAATAATCACTCTACTAATATTTCTAGCAATAAAAAATGAAAATCCTTCAGCTAAGTTTGTTTTTACATCCGCAAGAGAAGCAGCGGGTTTAAGATGCCGTCAAGCATTGGAAATGGCTAAAAAATTCGGTTTCATAGAGAAAATAGGTTACTTGTATGATCCTACAGGCAAAGGATTAAGTCTCCGCCAAAAGAGTAAGATGTACGAAGCTTCGACTGTAATTTTTTCTCCCATAACTGCATTGATGAATGATTATATCGAAATTAAGAGTAAATTGAGAATAAATATTCTTGAAAACATAAATATGTATGTTATTGACGAAGCAACGGATATTCTAGCTAGAGATATGTCTGGTTTTCGTTTAAGTAAGTATTTTGATGCTATTTTTAAAATGAGGGAAAAGGGAATCAAATTCCCCATTCTAGTTTTAACAGGAACTCGTGATAAACAGAAGGCGAATGCAATTATTAGACTCCTTGGGAAAGACACAACAAAATTCATGCAGAGACTTGATTTATCACCATATGAAACAATAACCAAGATTCAGAAAATTAAACGCGAGGATTACATTAAAATCGACCAATTGATTTCAACACAACTAACAATACCCATTGAAACCATTCAGAAAAACCTTGATAAAAATCTTTCAAGATTAGAAATCATCAAACTTTCATATGGAGGGATTCTAGATAGATTACAATCTGAACATAAGGAGTACCCATTCAAAATCAGTAAATATACAATCAAGGATAAAGAGACTAAAGAAGAACTAACTACTGCTTTCTTACGTTTGTTTAAACTCACTCATTCAAGATTATTATTATTGGAATCAACACCAGGTGAATTTCTAAAATATATTGAAAGCGAAGAAAATAAAGAATTTTTTAAGACCATTATCGAAGCAAGTAAAGAGATGATATCATATCGTGTAGATCTACCAAGATATGATGAACCAGAAGAAAAAACTACAAGAGGATTAGTACAACCTAAAGTTAGTACAGCTCTAGATTTGATTCACGAGCACTTGATAAGAGGGGCTCAAATACTTCTTTTTACTAGATATTTAGCTTTGGGAGAACAGATCTATAGATTACTACAAGTTCTCAAGTATCCAGATGTTAAGTATCTTTCAGGAAAATCTACTGAAGATATGAGACGTATAGCTTTAAAGGAATTTGAAGAAGGAAATGTAAATGTTTTAGTATTTACTCCCCTTGGAGGTAGAGGGTTAAATCTTGATGCAGCTGATGTTGTTATTCATTTAGACATAACCACTAATGTGGATGACATGATACAAAGACGAGAAAGAGCAAGAGGATGCTTAGAATATGTTCTCGTTTTAGAGGGAACAAGTGAAGAAAAGAAAGTAAAAGAGTATGAAGAATTAATAAATAATGAAGAAAAAAAGGAGCAACCACCTGAGTAAAAAAGGTGATCTTCTCCCTCCCTTGGGTCTCTTTAAGAAGAATCTCAGCATTTATCAGCTCTAAGGCTGATCATTACTAGATTTTTTTCTCAAACAAGGATGTGCTTGGTTGAGCGTAATTTACATTTAACTGTTCGAAATCTTTCTTGAGAGAAAGACGTTTTCCGAAAAGCCAAATGAGGAAATATTCTATATTCTCTTTCTTTGCGATTTTTGCAGCTTTTGTTGTAAGCTGTTTTAGGTATTTAACATCAGTAAAATATGTATGCGCAAGATTAGCAGAACTAGTATTAATTGGATTTCTCCAGACTAGAGTAGTACCAACAAGTTCCTCATCCTCTTCAATAACTAAATGAGCGATACTGTTTTCTTCCTCACCAAGTTCTTCTACTATTCTTTTGATTCTTTCATCATCAGCTTCATCATATTTCTTAACTAATTTAACCCAAGCTTCTAAGTCTTTTTCTTTATCAAATTTCCTGATTTTACTTGTATCTTCTTTTTCGTCTATGTTGCTTACTTTAAGTGTGAAAAGTAGGTTATCAACATCTTTTACATATTTGAAACCATATTTGTTTGCCAAGTCTACTTGGTTTCCACATAAAGCAGAAGCATAGGTTTCAACTACTTCTACTCCCTTGTTTTTTAGAGTCTCTATCGCTTTCTCATAAAGCAATTCAGTAGCTTCTTCATGTTCAGGTAAAACTGAAGGGAATACTAAACTTGCTTTCTTTGGTTTACCTTCTTCTTCCTCTAATATACGAGTAGTAAGGAAACCAACCATCTCTTTTCCTTTGAAACAATAATGTCTAGTCTCAGGATCGAAATTAGGTTGACCATATACTTCTTTCAACCTTTCAGCAGGAGTCTGATGAGCAAAAATCCATTTACTAGCAACCTTTATGCCGACTTTTGCCTGTTCTTCCTCGAAACCCTTCTGGAAATTCTTCAGTTCATAAGCTGACATACATTGTCGGTTCTCTCATACCTTTATAAATTTTTCTTATATTGTGAGAATGTCGTCGCAGACACTAAAACATACGTCCGTTAGCATGAGAAAGAGAAACTAAAGAAACTTAGTGAACAATTTCAACAAATGGTTCTCAGAAAAGGAGCATTAATGCTTTGAACTTGATTCTTATTGTATTATCCGCGTAATTTTCTTTTAAAAATATAGAAGTAAAGGAAATACGTTTTTACTCCATAACAAACATATTACCTCTATTGAATAACATTTGAGGATCCAGAGCTTGTTTAATAATACGCATTTGATCTACTCCTTCTTCTCCATACATAACAACAAGATATTCAGTTTTGATTTTCCCAATACCGTGTTCTGCAGAAACTGATCCCCCAAATTCAACAGCTTTTTCCGCAAACTTTTTGTAAAGTTTCTTACCTAATTCCAACTCTTCCATGTTTCTAGGTAAGATATTTACATGGATATGTGAATCACCTATGTGTCCCCACATAACATATTCTAGACCATTTTCTTTCACTGTTTCATGGTAAATCTTCATCATTTCTCTAAAATGATTGTGTTCAACAGACATATCAGTGCCTAATTTGTGTATTCCAGGATGTTCACTCTTTCTTCTTGCTATAGTGCTATTTACAATTTCAGGGACAGCATGTCGCATAGCTCTAAAATTCTCTTTCTCTACTTCATCAAAAGCTGACCAACATGAGTCTATTGAAGAGTTGCATTCCATAGCCATATCATCTAATTTCATTATGATTTCTTCGAGTTTGTCTTCTGTATAAGGTATTTCAAAGAAAATTGCTGTTTTTGCATCCTCTGGAATTGTTGCTAAGTTTGCTAAAGCAGGATTTGTGTCTTTTTTGCTTTTTAGTAACTCAAAGGAATTTTCATCAAAAAATTCCATATACTCAACTGCAAGTTCTTTGTCTTCTCGAAGCTTTTCAACAAAATTAATTGAATCTTCTTCTGACTGGAAAAACATAACATTAGGAAGACCATCTATTCTTTTGGTAAGCCATAAATCTACTTCAGTAATCATTCCAAATAATCCTTCAGAACCTATGAAGAGATCTATCAAATCCATTCCTTTCTCTGCCCACAAACCTGCAGCGTTTTTTGCTTTAGGCATTTGATACGTAGGAATTTCTATCTCTATTTCTTGATTTGATTTTTTTATAATGAACTTACCATTTTCTTCCTTGTATTGTCCTCTTAAAACATCTAATACTTCACCTGTATCAATTACAATTCTGAGTTGTCTAATCCAAGGTCTCATAGCCCCATACTTGAATGATCGAGCACCTGATGCATTTGCAGCTATGGAACCTCCAACTGCTGCTGTCATTTCTGTTGGATCTACAGGAAAAATATAAGAATCTTTATCATTTTTGAATTCTGCTACCCAATTTTTATCTTCAAATAGATTGTGTTCTTCTGTAAGCTCTTTATGCTTAAGCACATCTTCTAATTTTTCTAGAGTAATCCCAGGTTGAACTCTAACAAAATATTTCTGAGCTTCTTCATCAAAACCTAATCCAAGAACTTCAGTCATTTGGTCAGTAGAAATAACTGCACCATTGAAAGGCACTGCACTACCTACTATTCCTGTTCTTCCTCCTGAAATTGTAATAGGAATATTCTCTTCACGCATTTTTTTAACAATTGAAACAACATCTGCTTCCTTCTCTGGGAAGAATAACCAATTTGCTGAACCTCCAGCCAATTTAGATTCATCTATAAGATAATCAGAATGAGAAGTAGATATAACATCTGATCCTTTCACTTGTTGAACATCTTCAAATAAAGAGCCCGGTATTTCCTTTGCTTCGATTAAATTAGCAACCATCATAATCACAAACTTAACTGTTTATCTCTTAATCTGTTGAATTTTGGGAAGAATAAAAATCTTCAGTTTTATCAAACATTCCATTTTATACAAGAAAAGAATAAAAGCAACAAATTACTCTATTAGATGAAACACAATGGTCATCAAAGAAATTTCAAAACAAGAAGCTTATGATCTTGTAACTGGGGCAAAAATTCTAGCCTGTGGGGGAGGAGGAAGTGAAAAAAACGCTATAAGAAATATAAACCAAATCTACGAAAAAGGAGATTATTTTTCCATAGCAGATTTATCTGATTTTAAGGAAGAGGACCACATTTGTATAATTGGCATGGTTGGAGGGGGAATTACAACAGAAGAGAAGAAGATAGTTGAGAATCTTTCTGTTGTACAAAAAAAACCCATGATGGAAGCAGTCAAACAGCTCGAAAACTTTCTAGACATTAATTTTAGCGCTTTTGTTGCCACAGAACTGGGACCAAACAATAGCATCATACCCCTGATGGTAGCAGCACAAATGGGAAAGACAGGAATAAATGGAGATTGTTGTGGTCGAAGCAAACCAAAAATATCTATTAGCACAACTAGAGTTGCTGGAATTCCAATTACTCCATTTTCCATTGTAAATCATTACGGTGATGTTCAAATTGTCAAAAAAACAGTTAATGATATTCGAGGAGAGATAATTGCTAGAGAAGCTTCTAAGATATCTGGAGGATCCGTTAGTGTAGCTAGATGTCCGATGACTATTAAGCAAGCACAAACTGCTGTTATTCCAAATACCTTTTCTCTTGCAATTCAAGTAGGTCAGAAAATCAGGGAGGTAAATGAAAAAGGTGATAGTCCTCTCGATGTGATTAAAGAAGTTCTTCCTGATTCTAGATTGGTCTTTTCAGGTAAAGTAAAAGATTTTTCTCGAATTGAAAAAAGTGGTTTTACATCAGGTGAGATAATACTTGAATCTACTGAAAAAACGAAACAGCATTTGAAAATTTGGTATCAAAATGAATATCTGCTCTCTTGGTTGAATGATAAACATTATATCACATGTCCTGATGGTTTTTATATTATAGATTCTCAAACTGGATTTGGATTAACTCCATGGGAAGAAGATTTCAATGAAGGGAGAGAAATTACTGTTTTTACCAGAGATGCTCCTGAAATTTGGCAATCAAAGCAAGGCTTAGAGGTTTTTGGTCCAAAGGCTTTTGACAAAAATTGGTCAGATTATAGAAAATCTAGCTCCTTTGATTGAAAACATCTATTTAGAGAATAGGAGATATCCTAAATTTGTATGAATATTTTACATTGGCTCTTAATTTGTAGTTATCATGCACAGTTGGAACCGCGGGAAAATCTCCTCCTACTCCTCTTTGTTTGTAGTCTATATTGAAGGTTAATTTTTCATTTCTTGGAAGTTCATGAGTATGTTCTGCATTCTCCAAATCCTCTTGTGAATATGGCCAAGAACTGAAGTTAATTAATGAGCTTCCTTCTGCTGAGATCTTTATTCCTTTTTTGTTATCATCCATCACTGACACCCAACGTGTATCAGTTCTATTTCCATTTTCTTGAGGATAGATATAATCGTGTATTAAATCATCTATCTTAGCTGAATAGATTCCTACAGCTGCTCCTGTTTTCCTATCCTCATAAGTTTCATGAGAACCTCTACCGAACCATGTAAAGTTTTTAAAGCTCTTATTTAATGTTGTTTGCATTCCTAATCGAATAAGCTGCTTTGCTGGTGTAAAAGATACATCGATAAGAACTTCCCCATTTCCTGAGATAGTATAAAGAATTTCATACAAGCTTTTACCTTTAGGAATCTTCATGTTGATCTTTAAAATTGCAACATTGGAAGAGGGTTGGCTTAAGAGAATTTCTTTTACCTGTCTTCTTTTTGCAGCATTTTTCCAAGGATTAGTTTTTAGAAAATTACCTAAAAATGGGTACATATATGAAAGTGTTCTCTTTAGATTATCATTATCTATTGGAGCTCTCCAAAAATTAGGGATTAGAGGTGATGTGAAAATTTCTCGTCTTCCTATTTTGTAAGATTCTATTGAACCCGTATTTTTATTGATTATAATTTTGAAGCCTTTACTAGAGAATCTGAAGACATTCTCTTCTTCCTTAACCTTAAGATCAGGAAGATCATCTTGAGATGTTTTCTTCTCTTTTGGGATGGAATAAGGAATCTCAAATTGTTCCCATGCCATAGTATATCCTTTCTTTTCCCAAGTTGTATTTTTGTTAAGCTTAAACATTATTTTTAGATGATATTCTGCATTTGGCTTTGTTTTAGGTTTTTTTAGCTTAATGTTCAGTTCTTCACTGTTTAAAGGTTGAATATTTTGTGGTTGCAAAGTACCTTTCTGAATAACTTTACCATTTTCTGTTAGTTCCCATGCTATTGATAGATAGTCGAGAGAACGAAATCTGTTTTTATTCTCTATTTTGATTTTTCCTTTAAGTAAATCAATGGAAGTAACAGTAACATCCTGGTAAACCTTTTTTACTTCAAAGAGTGCAGGATTGGGAGAACGATCAGGTTTAACTATCCCATTAATACAGAAATTGAGAGAATTAGGTTTGTCTCCGAAATCCCCTCCATAGGCATAAAACTCTTTTCCGTCATCTGTTGTTTTTCTCAACCCTTGGTCAACAAAATCCCAAATGAATCCTCCGACACAGTTCGGATATTTTTCAAAAACTTCCATAAACTCTTGGAAATTTCCTAAACTATTTCCCATGCTATGAGCGTATTCACATTGCATGAATGGCTTATCTTTATATTTCCTAGGTAAAATAATGCCATTTGGGAACCTATATTTTATTATTTTATAATTTCCAACTTGCTCCATTTTCTGCGGTGTAAAGTACATTACACTGAAGACATCTGATGCTTTTAATGCAAGATCATTTTCATAGTGTATAGGTCTTGTTGAATCGATTTTCAGAGTGGCTTCTTTCATTTTAATATGAGGACGACCAAAACAAGCTTCATTTCCAAGTGACCACATAAAAACCGAAGGATGATTCTTATCTCGTTCTACCATTCTTTCAATGCGGTCAACAGCTGCTTTGGTCCATTTTTTATCTAGTTTTTTACGCAAATAGAAATCACCCATAAATCCATGAGTTTCTAGATTTGCTTCATCTAAAACATAAATCCCATATTGATCACACAAATCATAAAAACGGGGATCAGATGGATAATGACTTGTTCTAACAGCGTTAATATTATTCTGTTTCATGATTTTTATATCTTGAACCATTCTCTTATAAGGAACAGTATAACCAAAATCAGGATCAAAATCATGTCTATTAACACCCTTTATTTGAATCGATTTACCATTAATGAAAATTTGACTTTTTTTAATTTCAACTAAACAGAAACCATAATTACTACAGAGATACTCTAGAGGAAATCCTTTATCATCTTTGAGAACGAATAATAACTTGTAAAGGTAAGGATTTTCTGCTGACCATTTTTCTGGTGCTTTAATCTTTGTTTCAAAATCCAATATATGTTCTGTACTAGGAAAAGCTTCGATTTCAGCTTTCAATGTTGGACTTAATGGTACTGAATTATTCTCATGATCTAATAGAAATATTTCTAGATTTGGCCGATGGAAAGTTGAGTGACTAAAATTCCTAATTTTTATTCTAATTTTCAGAAAAGCATCTCTATAAATTGCATCCATAGTACAAGATGCAAAAAAATCCCAGATGTGAACTTTGGGTGTTGAGTAAAGAAAAACTTCCCTGTATATTCCTCCTAGAAACCAGAAATCTTGATCTTCCAAATATGAGCCATCTGACCACTTATAGACTTCTACAGCAACTTGATTCTTTCCCTTTTTCAGGAATTTTGTAATGTTGAATTCAGCAGGTGTCATAGATCCTTGACTGTAACCTACTTTTTCTCCGTTAATCCATAAATAAAATGCAGATTTTACTCCTCCGAAGTGAATAAAAATTTCTCCATTTTTCCAACCTTCTGGGATTGTGAATTCTCTTTTATATGACCCAACGGGATTATCGTTCTTATCTATATTTGGTGCATTTCTAGTTCGCAAACTCGGTGGATAAGTAGTTGCAAGATAATAAGGCATTCCATATCCCTGAAGTTCAAAGGTTCCTGGAACTTCGATTTTTTCCCATTTCCTAGTATCAAAATTCGTTTGGTAGAAATCCTTTGGACGTTCTGAGGATTTTTGAGCATAATGAAAGCTCCATTTACCATTTAGAGAACGATAAAAAGGAGATTTTCCTCCTTTCAAAGCTGTTTGCTTATCAGGAAAAGGTATTGTTCTAACATGTCCTTTTTCTTTATTCTTACCAATTACTTGCGGATTTTCCCAGTCAGGTTTTGAGCTCATTAGCTTTTTGTTTTAGAACTTATACTAAACTTTTATGTTCTATTTGCTGTAATACTTCCAGTTGTAACTGTTATGTCAAATTCTAATTGACCCATTCCACCTTGACTTATAGTGTTAGAAGGTACATCAGTATCTCCAGTTACTATGGAAGTAGTGAAACTAGTACCAATATTTGTATCTAGATCTAGTTGTAAATCGACATTTCCTGTTGTAATACCAATATCAAAGGTATGGTTAGTTAATATGCTGGTCTGTTCCCAGAATAAACTAAAAGGTCCTGTAGTTATCTGAATCCCAAAATCTAGATTTGATGTAATATCTAGCTCATAAAAATCGAAAACTGCTTCTCCAGTTATTACTGTAACTTGGAATGTATCTACATCTAATATAATGCTTGCATCAAAACCAAGATAAATGTCTCCTGTAGTTACTGATACCAATAAATCTCCTGTAACAACATTATCCTCAGCTAAATCCAATTCCAAATCACCTGTTGTAACATGTAGGTTTACAATTTCAGTTTCAACATCAGGTTGTAATGAGTCAACATATATACCTCCTGTTATAGAGCTCATATCTAAAATGAGTTTTGCTTTATAATCTACTCTTATTTCTATTTCATGGGAAAAACGATAAATAATTCGAGTTGGGTCTGCTTCAATAAACTCTAATGTGTAATTCCCTTCTCCATCATCAGTTATTGTCCAATAATCAGCTTTTTCAGGATAATCGTCTTCTAGTTCTTTTGGTCCACTGACAAGATTATCAATCTCTATTATATTTCCACTTGACATAGTATCAGAAATAACATTTATACTTGCAGTTGTTGCATCACAATTGATATAGATATTAGGATTTAAAACTCCACTAGGATAAGTCTCATTATCGCTTAAAGTTCCATAATCAACATATTTTATTCCTTCTCCATCCCAAACAAAGTAAACAATAGCTCCAGTTATTCCACCGATAACAATAAGACTGCCTATTATAATTCCTATAGTATTACTTAATCGCATGCATATTTTTTGTTAAAAGCAATAAATAAACCTAGCCATTTCAAAAAATGGATAATAGAATTAAATCAATTCATTTCTTTCTTTTTATTCCTTAGGTGTAGGGCACACTGTTGCCATTACTGCACCTTTTCCTGAAGATAGGGCCATCACAGGTGACATTTCCCAGTAGTGTGTTTCATTGATTTTTATAACTTTCTTAATTTCTTCTTCATATTCTTTTACTAAGTCAGGATTTAATGCATCACACATGAAAAGATCATATGTAACCTTAGAATCTGTTCTTTTTTGAATTTCTGCAATCATTTTCTTAATTGCACTATTATAACTAAGTCCAGCTCCGATACCTATCACACCATCTTCTATTGTAAAATGAGCTATAGGCTTCATATTAAGCAGAGAAACTAATATTCCTTTAGCGGAACCTCTTCTTACTTTTCCAGATTTGAAGAGAGACTCGACATCAATTGTCACACCGATGGAATAAATATCATCTCTAATACTATCACAGAATGAAGTGATTTCTTCTATGGATTTTCCTTTTTTCAACAATTTTAGAGCATTATAGACCATTGCCCCTTGTGGACCAACAGCTAGTTCTGTTGGATAGTGGGTTATCTTTATTTTTTTCTCAAAACGCTTAGCAGCTAGTCTTACTACATTCATTTGGTTAGAAATTACAGGAGTAAGCCCCAAGTACAAAACTTCGTCATATCCTTCATTTATTACTTGATTAAAAACTTCTATGGCGTCTTCAGGAAGTACTTGACTAGATGTAGGATAAGGATCTCTGTCATGAAGACTTTCAATAAACTCTTTTCTATCTAGTCCAGTGAGTTCTCTATATTCTTCGCCTTCTATCAATAGAACTGATTCAAAAAATCCAATATTTTCTTCCTTCATTAATTTTAAAGGAAGAAGAGAAGAAGCATCAGTTAAAAGTTTAATTTTCATAATGTTGGTAAATTTATATGGTACTATAAAAATAATTGTTTCTTCATTTCCTAAGCGTATAGAAAACATAAATATTTAGTTCTACTGGTAAATTATTTCCGATTACTAATTACTTAATCAGAAACATTCACATTCTTTTCTTCTTTTCTGTAGATAAATCCTAAAATAGAAATTACAATTCCAGGAATTGGACCAAATATTAGACCAATAATAAATGGTGTGTGAACTGCGGGGGCTACACCTGCAAGTATTAATCCTGTCATAGATCCTACAAATAGCACTCCAAAAAATATTGATAAGAACAGGAGAAGACGTGCGTTGCTTTTTGCATAGCATCTGAAAGAACAATAAGCACTTTTTTGGAAAGTCCAGTATGCACTGATTTTATTTGCACCACATGATGAACATTTCCTGTTCTCTGAATCCATAAGAACATGAAAATTAAAGGTATTTAAACTTAAGTGATGTATGCAATAAAATCAAGTTTTTATGGATTTTAATTAACTTGATTCTCTTCTTCCTCTGAAGATGTGATTGTCTTTGATTCTTCTTTTTCTCCTTTAACTATCATTGTTTTTAGATTCATTATTATTATTCCAATTACAATGCATACTATTCCAATTATCTGGATAGTTACTATTGTTTCATTAACTATTATTAATCCAAATACAATTGTAAATATTATACTCATTGATGCAAAACTTGGAACTACAATATTCGCTCTAGCCATAGTAAAAGCAAATTGTGTATATCCAAGTGTGAGAATAGCAAAAGCAAAGGTTACAAATGTGAATATTAATGCTAGTTCATTGATATCTGAAACTCTTTTAGCAAGAGTTTGAAGTGCCATGAAACTTCCAGCAATCAAACCTAATAGAACACCCTTAATAAAAGAAGGTTTTCGGAAAGCAAAAATACTGACAATTATTGAAAGAATTATTATTACACCTAGGGCGATTAAGAAATTTAATAGCACAAATTCTTCTCGCTGTAATTCTTCAGGCGCTCTCGCTACTACGTTTATTAAAACAGTTCCCGCAATAATGATTACACTCCCCAAAATTTCATATTTTGAAAATGGTTCTTTTAACACTATAAAAGAGAAAACGAATAGACTAATCATCCCAATGCCTTCCAAAGGCGCAATTAAATTCATGGGAGTATGAAAAACAGCAAGTGGAATCCATTGTATGAACATGAATGAAGCTGTTAATACTGTACCAAAGATCCACACTCCAGAGTGTTTACTTTTTACTGTTTTGTCTACCTTAAATCCTTCAATCGCATATTTTTGTATTCCCTTTCCAATATAGAGCATGATGTATGCAATAAAACCAATTAGCAATCCAAAAAACAAGTCTGTGTTGAAGGACGACATAACATTCAGCTTATGAATTTTTCATAACAATTTGTTATAAAAATTCTTTCTAGGTATAATGTTGTAATCAATTATAACAAACGAAGATTTGAAAAAAAAAGAAAAAGGAAATTATATTAATAGAAAGAATTCGTCTAAATTACCATCGTATTCCTCAGGAATCATAACTCCATTTTGAAATTTGAAATTTGCAGAGGCATAATCAAAAGCTTCTTCCATTGTTGTTCTAGGATTTGAGTTAAAATAGTTTATCAAAGTAAATTCAAGAAAATAGTATGTCCATAAACCATTATTAAATTCAGGTGCATCCCAGCCCAAACCTTTATCTGTGCAAGCTGCTCCAAAATAGATTTTTTCACTATTAGATATGTTAAGTAATTCAGGCCCAAAACCTCCAGCGAAACAGTGATCTATAAAAACAAAAATCTGTTCTGCAATTGCTAATTCGAGTATTGATGCTAGTTCAAAGTCCCAAAAACGTCCATCTTCACCTCTCTCAGGCATACCATAATCCCACATGCAGAGAAGACTTGCTCCTTTGCCCGCTGTAGACCCATGTCCAGAAGTAATAAATGAGATAGAGTCTTTTATGCCAGCATTAGATATAACATAGTAGAGGGCTTGTTTTACATTGTATTCAGTAGCTAAACCATCATATTGATAATAATAACTAGAATTATCACCAAGAACTAGAATATGCTCGTATCCAAGTCCTGTTAGATATAAATACCAATCATTTGCATCATCATCGCAGAAATTAAGATCTCCAATTGCTTTGTAATCACTTATACCAATTATTATTGCCCAGTGTTCTCCTTTGCCATAAGCAGGAGGGTCTATAGGACAAGATAATTCTGCTGTAGTTTCAGGAGCATAGTCTAGTGATAAATCAATAAATCTTGTAGAATAAACAGAATTTGGTGGAATAAGAAAACCTAGAAAAAGACTTAGAAGAATAACTGAAGTAATTGTTGCGGTTTTTATATATTTCATTATATTCACCAATATTTGATGATACAGTAACAAAAAGAAGCTAAAATATCATTATTTTTCTTTAAAAAATTAAAGTGCCTTATCTTAATCTTATTAATCACTATCCTTAAGACTTTTAATTGAATCATGCTAATTCAAAGAAAATAGAATTTTGCTAATAAAATAGCCTTTTTAAATGCATATCAAAGCTATCACAACGATGAATGCCTTTCAGAACATAGACACTTTGTTATTCGACATGGATGGAACCCTTACTAATCTTGGTAAACGTTATTGGGAACCATTCTTCAGAGCTATTGAAAAACTTAAGCCTGATCATGACAGAGAGAAAAGGCAAGAGGTTTTTGAAAGAACACTCATGACAGTTGTTCAGAATTCATTCGGCAGTTCGAGAATAATAAAAATAAAGACTTTCCTAAAGGCATTCAAAGATTCAGATTTATCATTAATAGATGTATATAGAGGAATGAAGTTAGTAAGAAAAGATCCTTTAGCTTTTAGATAAGTTGAACCACTTGATGGAGTAGAAGAAATTTTGGACTTGCTTCATTCTCGGGGATACAAACTAGCATTAGTTACTAACGCAAGCGATGATACATTAAAAATAGCCAAAAAGGAATTGAAAGCTTTGAAGAAATTTGATGCTATTATAACAAGAAATATGGTAAAGAGAATTAAGCCATATCCTGAATCTGTTCTAAAAGCAATTAAAAAATTAAAGAAAGATCCAAAAACATGTGTTATGATTGGAGATTTTCCACAAGATGTCAAAGCGGGGAAAGCTGCAGGAATAAAAACTATTGCGATTTTAGGAGATAATGGAAAATATACAGAAAATACTATCAGACAATTGAATCCAGATATTATTCTGAAATCTATTCATGAACTAGTAGAAATATTTCCGAGTCTTAATTAATATAAACTGTAAAACATGAGATTTTAAGGGATTAAAAAAAGAAAAAAGAAAATTTTGTGATATTTTGTTTGTGTCTGGAATAACTAGTTTTTTATGATTTGAGTATTCTTAATTTCTTTGGTTTCTTAAGTAACAAAGCAGCAATAATCAAGACAGGTAGAATGAATGCAAATGGAAAACTAGCTTCTTCTTCTCCAAAGGGTTCCATAGTGGGTTCGCTTAGAGGATAAGGATCAGTAGAATTTGCTTCACCTAGTATCTCATACTCGCCTTCGTTATCATGGTCATCCCAATGATTCCCTTCGTTAGATGTGGTATCGTACCAAATATTGCCATCACCCCAATCAGTAGCTTGATGTGAATCTTCTCCTAGGAGGTGAAAATGGTTATTTATAAGAGTATTATGATGAAAAACATTGTTTTCAGATTCCATTGCCATATGTATTCCACCCTCACATTCCTGTATCAGGTTATATGAAAAGAGACAGTTAGCACTATCAGAAACGAGAATACCTTCCCATTTAGTACTGTTGTAAAGTCGATTATATTTGCTTACAATATAATTTGAATTACGGAGATAAATGAACCAGTTATCAGAGTGCATACAGGTATTATTGAGAATATCACTATCATTTGACCAATGAGAATAAATGGATATCATGCTGTTTGATGTAAGGGTATTATTATAGACTGTAATATAACTAGATTCCCGGAAATAAACTCCATATTCTATATTATTACTACATACATTGTTTTCAATTTTTGAGTAATCACTTTTTTCTATATGTATAGCAGAGCCCATATTATAACTGCAATTATTATTAGTCACTGTAATTTTGGGAGAATTCTCTACCTTAATACCATGAACACTATTTATACAGACATTATTTTCTATAGTTACAGTATTTTCACTTGTATTTTTAATCACTATTGCATGAGATAAGGCTTCAATGTAACAGTTACGAATGACAAAATTTACTGTTGTTCCGTTAATACGAATACCTATACCTGCTGTTGCATCAATCTTCAAATTCTCTATTCTATAAGGATCACCAGGTGTTCCAGCACCTGGGAAACTATAGTCTGTAAAATTCTGATCACAAGTTATACAAATAGCTTCATGAATAGTTAAAGTAAGAGGAGAAATTTGGTTTAGTGATATTGTATTAAGTGCAGGTGTTGTGTAAGAGGTATAAATAACGCTAAAAAAAATCACACTGCATACCAGTATTCCAAACATATTTTTTTTCACTATTGATTTTTTTATTTTCATTTTAATCACGTTTATGTTTTGTAGCATTACAAAACCATTATACTATACTATGAGGTGAAAGGTATATAAAGGTTTTGTATAATTACGAAAATGTTTTTAAATCTCTATATCTAATTGTTCTATGTGTCGGTATAATGCCTGAAACAAAAAGTAAGGGTGGAAGACCTAGGAAATACCCGAAAGAGGATAAGTATGCTAGACAAAAAGCATATTATGAACGAAAAAAACAGAAAATGAGGGAACTGGAAGAGAGAGTTAAAAAACTTCAGAGTGGAAAGGATCTTTCTCCTGAACAAAAAAAAATCCTTAAAGAATTAGATTTACCAAAATATGATACTTATTTTTGGTCTAAAATAACTCCAAATGAAATAGCTTTGAAGGGAACTCAAGAACTAGAACAATTAGCGGGTAACTTACGAGAAAAAACAGATATTAACACTTTATTAAAAATCCAAATTCTTAATCTAATTGTAAAAACCATTAATCTTGATTATTTACATTCTCCAGAAGAATTATCTTCGAAGGATTTGCTTAATGTGTTAAATGATGATGTAGAAAGCATTGTAAACTTATCTCAAGAATCCAATCAACAGCAGACAATGCTTTACTTATTGGAAGCTGAACTAGATAGCAGAGGGAGATTAGAGAAGAGAGAGACGACTATAGATCTTTTCGAAGCTAAAGTTGAAGAATTAGAAAAACAAATTCAAGAATGAAAAATGAAAGTCACTCCAAAAGAGAAGAAGTAAAAAAGAAATATTAGATTATTTAGATAAGACTTAAGTGTTGGCAAAGTAAACTATTTTTGTACGACTATTTGGATGTTAATCCTTTGTTTGGTGGCAATAATAAGGATCTTCTAGAGATTGAAAAACTATACCATTTTCAAAGACATCAAGAGGCATATCTTAAGCTTGAGGAGTTTGAAAAAAAAGGTGAGTTATCAAAGGAAGAAGAATTAAGATCAAACATACTTCGAGCAGGCATAGTAAGACATATGGATAAATGGAAAGAGGGTTTGGAGTTATTAGAACAAACCATTGAAGAAAGCAAACTTCTTGAAGAGAAGCTTGTTTTACTTGATGCCTTAATTATGAAAGCAGATTACTTGACAATGATTGAAAGATATGACGATATACTAACTATCACAGAAAGAGGATTAGAGATTATTGAGAAAGAAGACACCACCAATCAGGATTTTATTTTACGAAAGGCTTGGTTTTTAGCTTATAAGGGGCTACAGGAAAATTTCAAGGGCAACTATAATCTTGCCCAAGAAACATTAGAACAAGGTTTGATATTAACAAAACAGATTGATAGTGATAATCTGCTTAGAGTTCTGAATATATTTATTGCAAGAAATGAAGCTTCAAGAGGGAATTACATTGAAGCCTATGAGTATAATACTCAAGCAGTAGAAATATCGATAAGAATGAAGAATGATTTGGTTACAGCCATGATGTATGGTGATCTTGCAGAAGCTGCTATTGGGTTATTGAAATTTAGGAAATCTCAAGAGCATCTTAGTGAAGCTATTAAAATCTATCAAGAATATGGATTACCAATCGAATATTTTGAGTTCATTCTAGGTATGAATTACACTGGCTGTGGATTAAGTATTGAAGCGGTTAGGATTTACAAAAGAATATTACCTCAACTTGAGAAACAAATTGGGCAAAATCCCCGTGATTTAAGCTTCATTATCTGGGGAAAAGCAATGATTGAATGGTATGAAGGTAATCTCGATAAGGCCTTAGAGTTTCAAGAGGAAGTATACAATATTAATGTAGAATTGGGAAATAGATGGCTTATTGCAACTCATGCAGGCTTTCTAGCTGGGATTTTGATAGATGCCAGCCAAATTGACAAGTCTTTGGAGCTTAGCTTAGCTGCACTAGAAGATTATGAAGAATATAATCACTATTTCATTAACTCTTTTAACTATGAAAATTTAGGAAAGATATGTCAAATCAAAGGAGAATATGATCTTGCTTTAGATTATCTTGAAAAATGCTTGAAGATAAGATCACAATCAGACCACTACTATCAGCTAATTAGAACTCTTTTTCTTATGATAGATATTGCAATAGATAAAGATGATGAAGTTTTATATAACAAATATCTGGCGCAAATGGAGGAAGCAGCATTCAAGGATCCTCTAGAAATACATGACCAGTATTATAGAATAGCAAATGCTTTAGTTCTGAAAGCTAGCTCTAGTCCTGAAAACTGGATAGGCGCAATAGATAGCCTTGTAGATGCTGTTGAAGAAGAAATCTATTACTACAATATCAAAGTAATTGCTTTAATCAATTTATGCGAACTGCTTATGAATGAATTCAGTATATCGGGAAATGTTGAGATATTGGAAAAACTTGAAAATTATTCAAACAAATTAGAAGAGATAGCTAACAACCAAAAACAAACATCATACAGCTTACGCATAGAATCCAAAAATATCCGTCTTTTAACTATATGGCTTAGAGCTCAAAATTCAATGCAAGAAGCAGATCTAATACAGGCAGAAGATTTACTCGAGGAAGCTAGAGAGATAGCAAAGAGTGAAGGTTTGATTAGATTAGTTGAGAAATTAACTAACCAGCAAGAAAAATTGTATACCCAAATACTACGATGGAGTTAATTGTTTTAGAAGCTAGAATCAAAAGAACAAAGGATATAAGGATTCTAATTGTTGTAAACAGGAATAGAGATGTCTAAATTAGAAGAGATATCAGAGCATGTTGCTGTTGACATAAAAACACAATATGGGAGCAGATCGTGCGTTTTGGGAGGGATTTCTCTTGGTAAATATTCAATTGCTATAGACAGTGGTGATTCATTAGAAGTGGGAACAGCTCTGCATAAGGAATTGGAAAAACACTTTAAGATTCCGGTTCAATATTTATTCTTAACTCATACACATAATGATCATAGAAATGGACGAGAGGCTTTCAAAGATCTCACACTCATAGCAAGTCAGAAGTGTATACATAACATGCCAAAAAGTATTAGTTTTAGCAAATGGAAGAAAGAACTATTTGAGAGGGAATTGATAATTAAGGAAGAAGGATTAAGTTTAGAACTTCATCATGTAGGGGGGCATAGTATAGGTTTCAGTGTTGCATATTTTCCACTTGAAAAGGTTCTTTTTGCAGGAGATCTTTTTATTACTGAACCAACTAACTTTGGTCTCCCCTTTATGGGATTTTATCAGAATAAACCTAAAAGAACTGGTAATCCTGAAGAATATCTTGCTGCTTTTGAGAAATTTAAGTCAATGAAAATTGATGTTATTGTTCCTGGACATGGAGAACTTATTTTGAATCCAAAGGAATATTTAGATGAACAAAACTCCTTTTACTACTCCTTAAAGACCTTTTTTATTGCTGAGATTGAGGATGGCAAAGGTCTAGAAGAAATTAAAATACCTACTCTGAAACCTATTGAGAGAGCACATGAAATTATTGAAAGCAAACCTAAAAAAAGTCAAGCTACCCGATTTTTGGATAATTATCTTAATTGGATTAAGAAGAGTTTTTACAACTATTATAGCGGGGAATTTGAAAAACTTGGAACTAGTTAGAAGCAACATATTCAACCCTCAAAGTCTCTTTGTAATATGACCATCACAAATTGTGATGTTTCCTTATAAATGCTTTAATTACGATATGTGTATGAAAAAATCTGAAATATCAAAAGAAACCAAGTACAAACCAACAATCAGAGATATGCTTACAATTCCTTATGTAGGATATTCAACAATAAATCCTTCAGGTAACAAAGTTGCTTATCTTATGGGGGAGCTAAATCTAAAAGACAATAATTGGGGTGTGCAATGCTATATTTATGATGTAGATAAGAAAGTTAATAAAAAAATTACAAAAGATTCAAATTCATCAAATATTAGATGGTTGGATAATGATTCTTTAGCGATGATTAAATATAATCCTTCAGATGGTAATAGGCAGATATTCATTTATGACAATCTCTTAGGAGATGGATTTCAAGTAACTAATCATTCCTCACCAATTACTAATTTTGAAATCTTTCAAGATGGATTTATATTTCTTTCATCAGGATCCCCAAAACAAAATAATATAGGGAATTTTAAACATGTGGAGGAAGAAATAGGTTCATCCAAATTATTTTTCATTAACAAAGAGACAGCAAAAAAGAATAGAGAGGAAGAATCTCGTTTTTTTAAGGAAGAGAATAAGGAATTACCAGAATCATATTTTGAAATAACAGAAATCTTCCAAGACTCATTCCTAATAGAATCCTATGTGGTATCTCCGAAAAATGATTCCATATTTTTAACCTGTAGAAGTAAATCTGATTTATATTTTGAAAATACTAAGTTTCACTATGGAATAAAGCTAGATGCACAAAAGGCCCTTGATGAAATCAACCATTACAAAAAAAGCAATCAAAAGACCAAAGATTTCTCATTTATTGGAGAAGTTACAAAGATTGCTTTACCAATCGATTCTACTATCTTGGCTGTTTCACCAGATGAAACTAAGATTCTTATTAAACATAAAGGAAGAGATCTTAAAGATTATACACAATCTGATTTATGGATCCTTGATTTAATTGAAAACGCAGAAAAACTCCAAAATGAAGCAAAAACTAAAGAAGCAATCTTTTGTTTAACTAAAAATCTTGATCAAGAACCTGGTGAAGTTCGCTGGACAAAGAAAGGTTTATTCTTGACATATTGGAATGAAAGTAAATGTGAATTTGCTAGATTTGATGAAACTGGGAAATTCGATATTATTGATCTTCAAGGTTTATCAATGAAGAATTTCTTCTATTCTAATGATAAAGGAGATTTTAGTTTTGCAGCTTTCTCAAACAACCTATTAGAAGAAATCTATTTTGCCAAAAAAATAGAAGAGGAATTAGTTATTGATAGGATCACAAATATTAACGATTTTTACTCAAACTGGGATTTTGGAAAAGTGGAATCTATAAGATGGAAAAGCAAAGATGGAGTAGAAATTGAAGGTATTCTGAGAAAACCTAGTGATTTTGATCCCACAAAGAAATATCCACTATTATTCTTCATACATGGAGGTCCTGCTGCAGTATCACCTATGGCTTTATTAACTAACCAAGAAATGACTTTTCACCCAACTGTCCAAATGTGTAATAAAGGAGTTATTATCTTTTCACCCAATTACAGAGGTTCTACTGGAAGAGGACAATGGTTTAGAGAGTTGAACTTTGATAATTTAGGTGTTGGGGATCTGTGGGATATTGAATCAGGGATTGATTTTTTAGTTGAGCAAGGATTTATTGATGAATCTAGAATTGGAAGCATGGGTGGAAGTCAAGGCGGGTATATTAGCGCTTTTGCAGGAATGCATTCTGATAGATTTAGAGCTGTGAGTGTAGGAAGTTGTGCAGCTAGCTGGTATACATACTACATAACTTCAGATCTTAGAGATTCAATACTTCTTTCAGGAGAGCCATTCAGTAAAGAAAGAGAAGAAAGCACCAAGAAAACTGCCCCAATATCAGCTATAGAAAAAGCAAAAACTCCAATGTTACTTCAACACGGTGCAAATGATCAAAGAACAGGAGTTGCAAATGCGAACGAATTATTCAGAGCTCTAAAACACAAAGGAATACACACTGAATTCTTCAAGTATAATGATGCAGGACACGGTTATAATACTCCAAGAAACTTTTATGCTCTTATGCTTCAGAATTTTAGATGGTTTAGTCATTATCTTCTAGATGAAGAATTAGATTTTTTCAAGGATGATTTTTGAGAAAAATTATCAAAAAAAGAGATTTTCTAATTCATTTTGTCTTTTAGGTAATTAAATAAATTTGAGTAAGAAAGAAACACATTTCAACCTAATCATAAAGTAATTCCTCTTTCCAAGAGTCGAAGAAAGCAGCTTTGTGAATAATATCTGATTGAATTGATTCTATTTCTTTTTTCCTGATATCTTTAATAATATCATTCAGTAGCTTCATATTGTTACACCACACCCAACATTGCATGAAATTAGGCATATTACTAAAGACCCAAATGAAGAAAATATGAGGAGAGAACTCGTTCATAAGTTCTTTAGCTAATTCATCTCTATTCACAGATGGATTCATTTTAATTCGAAAAACAGAAAAAATATCATTTGAAGCTTCAGGATAGAAATTTATAGATAATTCAAGAAGACCATCCTCATACATTTTTGAAATTCTACGACTGACTGTGTTTGGAGTACTTCTTACTTCTTCAGCTATCTCAGATACTGGCTTTCTTGAATCTTTATGTAAAGAGCGAATTATTGCTTTGTCTAAATTGCTATATTTTACAGGTGTTTTTTCAGGTGTAATATATGGAATTTGCGATGCTGAATGAACACCTGAAAGAAAACCAATTTTTGGTGATTTCATTTTAGCAGTTTGAGAAACAAAGGACGAGTACTTATCGAGTTCGTCAATATTCTTTAAGTAGGAACCGATATACAAATAATTTCGACTAGAAAACATTAGGAGAGCAGTGTTTGGATGTTTCCCTAAATCCTCAGACAATTGATCACTATCTTCAATTTCACTTTCTCCAAAAAAATAAGCATAAATTGCATTAATTGCATATGATTTAATTCTTGCAGTAAATTCTTGAATTACACCTAAATTTACTAAAGTGTTCATTCTCTTATAAACAGCATTTACTGATAATCCCATATAATCAGCAATTTCTCTATATGTTAATCTTGAATTAATCATTAGAAGAAGAACTATCTTAAGATCTTCTTTATCCATAAAGAAAAAAAAGAGAAGGGAGTAATATATCTTTCTAGTTTTTAGTATCTGCTTCTGTTACCAATTTCTCCTTAAACCTAGGTTTGAAATAATTTATAAGATAAATCAGAAGATAAACTCCAACTAGAAAGAGTACAAAGGGGAAACAAGTACTTACGAATACAAGTACACCAAAAGCTATTGCATACATTTTCATTAAGTCAACAAAAGAGATGTTATTTGTTTTTAGGTATTTTATTAGTCTTACAAGAAAGAATATCCCTAAACCAGTTAATGCTAAAGAGATTAGTGTGCTCCAAGGAGTGAATGAACAGTGTGCAACATACCCTAAGATACTGAGTTTTTGTGATCCAAATCCTACAACATCTGCAGGGAGTATTGTAATAACAGCTGAAAATAGGTTTCCAATAATCATCGCAATAATCATTGTTGTGTAAAAGATTATTTTTGTTGATTTCATTATTTCTTTAGGTTGTAAATTTAATTTCATTTTTATCGAGATTTTTGCTTGTATGAACATTTATATTCGTAAGTTTAACATGTGGTTGAAGAATAAGCAATTTTAACTAATAAAGTTGGTAGTTTTATTCCACAAGTGTTAAACAAGAGTATAAAATAGTCTGAAATAGCTAATTTTTGAAAATGAAAGTTCTTGTAATAGTTGGTAGCGGTAGAAAAAATGGGAACACATCCACAATAGCTTCTATGTTACTTAAGAGAATAAGTAAGTTAGCTATTTCTGAAGACAAAAAGCTTCAAGTTGAAAAACTCTTCTTAGTAGATTATGAATTGAAGCACTGTATAGGATGCAGAGCTTGTATGGATAGAGGAGAAGAAAAATGTCCTCAAAAAGATAATCTAACAAAAATAAAAACAAAAATAGATGAAGCAGATGCAGTGATATTTGGAAGTCCTGTTTATATTGATAATGTAAGTTCAATGATGAAGGCTTTGATTGATAGATTGGCATATATTTGTCATAGACAAGAGTTTTACAAGAAAATGGCATTAGTTTATTCAACAAGTGGTGGATCGGCAAATAAGCATACTAACAGAACCATGGCTGGAGCTCTTCTAAGTTGGGGATTTAATCTTATAGGAACAGCAGGATTCATAATAAAGCACCATGATTCAGATTTAGAAATAGAATCAAAATACTCTAAAAGTCTTAATAGATTAGCAAAAAAAGTTTATACCAGTGTAATTGATAAACGATATCTAACTCCATCTATTCTTTCACTTGCTATGTTTAGATTACAACAAAGAGAAAGAGCTAATCCTGTAAAAGCACACCCTCTGGATTACAAATATTGGAAAGAAAAAGGATGGCAGAAATCAGAAGCTAATTACTATATCAATCACCGTAGTTCTAGAATTAGAATCTTTCTTTCCATAATACTGTATAAAACAATCTCAATGATATTTGTAGATTAGATAAAAAAATGATTTTCCCCAGAGTTATGTTGTCTTTTAGTTAATTAAATAAATGTAAAAAAGTATGTATATTCATGTCGAAAGAAAATGCTCGAACTGGATGGTTTTTTAGAAATGGAGAGCCACCTGATGATAATGCGTATTTTGAAAATATGTCTAGAGCTGTTTTTCAAGCGGGTTTAAGTTGGCAAATGATTGCAGATAAATGGCCAGCATTCAAAGAAGCTTTCAAGAATTTCAATATAGAAGAAGTTAGTAATTTTGACGAAGAGGATATTGAAAAATTACTAAGTGACAAGAGTATAATTCGAAATAGAGCTAAAATAGAAGCTGTTATTGTTAATGCTATGGGATTCATGAAAATTAAAGAAGAATTTGAGTCTTTTCGAAACTTCATAGATAATTTGGATAAATCTGAGAATTATAAATATGTCAAAAAAGAATTGGGCAAAAGATTTTCTAGAATGGGTCCTAAATCCGCTATGATTTATTTGTATAGTATTGGTGAAAACATAAAGCATGAGGAATAAAAAAGAATTCAGAAGTTCTATGCGTCATCTAATTCATTGAAATTAAGTTTGAAATGACTTGATGCAAGGAAAGCTTCTGGATCTTGCATAAATTCATTTAAACAATCTCTTTGACAAAAGTATAGTTTTTTACCTTTGTATTCAGTCTTAATAATATTCTTTGGTAGATGTGAACCACAGCATGTTTTTGTAGCCATGAGTTTCTTTACTAATATTTGTAATTTAAAATTATGTTTCTTCCAAATTTTTACTTTGAAAAATTTGAAGTAAAGGTTTAAGAAAAGAAAAACATTATAGTAGTAGGAAAATGACATTTAATAAAGAACAAAAATTAACATTAAAAACATGTTTTACAATCTTTTTGATTACTATCTTATTACTTCAATTTTCAAGTAATAGGATTCAAGGAATTCAAAATGAAACATATGAATATTCGAAATTAGCTTTGGTTTCGACTGTTGGGATAGTTATTAATGATGCAAACATATCATCATATAGCTCTTCAGGAACAGGTTCATCAGACAATCCATATATTATTGAAGACATTATAGTTGATACTACAGACTCAATAGGTATAAGATTTAATTCTGTGACTTCTTATTTTATACTTCGTGATTCTTATGCAAAGGGAAATACCTATGGTGTTTATTTGAGTGGTGTTTCTGAAGGTAGATCTCAAATAATCAATTGTACAATTGAAGGAGGGCTTTCGCTTGGAGGGATAAATTCTCATTATATGACTGTCTACAATTGTACTCTTAGAGCTGGACAAGGTTCTTCATTTAGTCGAGGACTTAATTTTACGAAAAATATAATGGAAATAAAGGGAACAGCTAGTTACTCAATAATGCGTGTCGCAGACGAGAACAATATAATAGAGGATAACGTTTTTTATGGAGATTCTTCAGTAGTAAGGTTTAGTCACATAACCAATTCATCAGTAAGGGACAATATTCTAAATGATGCAGGGTTTTATTTCTACCAAGATGAAATTACAGATATTTTGAACAATACTTATGAAAATAACGTTATTAATGGAAAACCATTTGGATTCTTTTATAATCGTACTGATGAAACAATTACTGGCAATCAATACGGACAGATATACGTAGTAAATTCTGAAAATATGGATTTCACTGGTTATGATTTTGGCAAAATAGGTTTAGGAATGCAGGTTCATAACTGCACAAATATTTTGATTAACAATGTAAATGTAATTGGTAGAGATGGATTTGAAGCAAGAAAAGTTGATGGCTTAACAATAGAAAATTGTAATTTTCAAGGGCTTTGGCAAGACACTGGATTGGATTTTGAGTATGTAAATGACACAGTTATTCAAAATAATCACTTTGAAGGATTTAAATGGGGTTTTGATTTTGATTATATGGACGAGGTTCAAATTCATAACAATACAATATTCAATGCAACAGAAGAAAGTATAGGTATTGAGGAGAGTTCGAACATATTTATGACTTTCAACATAGTAAGCTGTTATATAGAATCAGAGGGCAGTGATTTAGCGCTAGTTTTCGCTTCATGTGAAAATGTAACTATATACTACAACATCTTCATTAGTTTAGGAAATCTAGGGGCATATCCTGTTGCAGAATATAGTGTAACTAACATTGTATGGTACAGTGGTGTCTTAGAAGTTGGAAATCACTACTCAGATTGGAACGGTATGGGTACATATTCATTGGAAGGAGATGTGGGGAGCGTAGATCTTTATCCTTTCATAGACATAGATGAGGATACTTTGACTGAATTTGAAGAAGTAATTTTATACTTTACAGACCCTTTCAATGCTGACAGCGATTCTGACGGTTTGGATGATGGGGAAGAGGTAGATACTTATGAAACAAATCCTCTCTCAGATGATAGCGATTCTGATGGTATGGATGATTTGTGGGAAGTTACTTATGGTACAGACCCTAATGTAAATGATTCAACAGAGGATCCTGATGAAGATGGATTGACAAATATTGAGGAATTCAATCATAGTACTCTACCATTAAATAATGATACAGATGGAGACAGCTTTTTGGATGGTGAAGAAGTTGATGCAGGAACCGACCCATTGAATAGTTCTAGTTTTCCTATAATAGGTGGTACTCCTTATTTGGGACTCATACTTGGACTATCTGGAGGTTTTGGAGTAGCTGCTGGTATAGGAACTTATGTTCTCATCAGGAAAAGGAAAGCTAAACCATCAACCAAAAAAGGAAAGAAATAATTTTCTTCATTTTCCATTTTTTTTAGTTGCATTAGAATTCTGTTTAAATTTCATCAAAGTTGATTACAACATTTTATTAGTCTCTCTGGCTTTATCAATGTGTGGACTTTATGAAGAGAAAGAAAGCATTAGCGATTTTTATTCCTGTATCAGCTGTTGTTCTAACGATTTTGATTTTAGGCTCAATGTATTTATCTATAGAGGTTATTAAATGTCCTTTTGAACAAAATCTAAATTCAATTATTCCTACTGAAATGGGAGTAGATGAATACAAGGAAGATTTTGAATATTTCTACAATATGATTAGGGATAATTACCCTTACATTACAATAAGAGAAAGGCAGTTGGGATACAATTGGTTGGATTTTAAAGACTACTATATGGAAAGGCTGGACAATTGTTCTTCAAATGCAGAATTTCTAGAAATTCTGACAGATGCAATACAAGCTTTACAGAATAGACATGGAGAAATAATAAATCCAGCTATGGTTCCAGATTATAGAAATTCTAGCCTTAAATACGATAAATATCCGCAATATATGGTTTTTAGTGAAGAAGTTGTAGAAGCTAATGCATACTGGGTGGATGATTACAATTATGTGATGAATAAAAGAAACTTAGGTCATTATGAGATCTTAATGGTCTACGATAGGGGAGAGTACATTGTTTATGATGGATGGGGAGATTGGCAAACAGAATATAATTTCACACTTAGGTCTGAAGTTCTCTCTGTGAATGGAATTTCAATTCACGATGCAGTTCTCAACAGTATCGAAAGCAGCTATCTTGTTCGTGATTATGCAAGAAATATAAGCTATTTTCCATATCTTGCCCCCAGAGATTTTGGAACAACTGCACTCTTTACAATTCAAAATACTACAGGAGAATTAATTGATGCTCAAATTAATTCTAGCACAGATATCACTTATTCCTGCATTTCTTGGCAAGGTGATATTTATCCAACACAACAATTGATGCATTATCAATATTACCTTTCAGAAAATACTGGTTATTTATATGTTGGTCACATGAAATATGATCCACAAGAGGATTATGCAAATCTCATGTCGTTTTACAGGAACATTGAAGATTTTGATTATCTTATCATTGACATAAGAGGGAATCCTGGAGGGAACGATTATTACTGGCTGGAAAATATTGCTGGACCGCTACTCAAAGAAAAGGTCAAATCAACAATGTATCATGCATACAAAAAAGACGGTAAATACTTAAATTGTTGGAGAAAAAAATTCGGAGTTATTAATAGACATCCAAAGAGGAATTTAGAAAATTTACCTCCAGAAGTATTAAGTGATGAGTATAAACTATACAAACTGGTGAACCATTATGAACCTACAACACAAGTTGATTTTAATGGACAAATAATATTGTTAACCGATTGGTATGTTTGTTCTTCAGCTGAATCATTCACCGTTTTCTGCAAACAAACAGATTTTGCAACAATTTATGGTACTAACACTGGAGGTGATGGAATTGGGCACCAGGTATATTTCGCATTACCCAACAGTAAGCTTGTGATTGAAATGTCTGCAGCAATAGGATTGAATGAGGAT
Source organism: Candidatus Heimdallarchaeota archaeon (assembly GCA_016839945.1). Taxonomy (GTDB): domain Archaea; phylum Asgardarchaeota; class Heimdallarchaeia; order Heimdallarchaeales; family Heimdallarchaeaceae; genus UBA460. The sequence continues at coordinate 55,789 of JAEOTE010000146.1, forward strand.
GGCTATTCAAATGAAGAATTCCACACAGTGCCACATGTTTATTATGAAAGTGCAAAAGGGAATTGGACAGAGTTAAT
>JAEOTE010000147.1 GCA_016839945.1 Candidatus Heimdallarchaeota archaeon
ACATATTGCTGGTGAATCAGATTGTGATTTTCTTATAATTTTAAAAGATAAAGCTTCAGGTGAGAAGCTTCAAGAATCAATGAAGAAAATAAGTCAGGTTGTTCTAAAATATCTAGAAGATCCACTATATGGTGCATTAATAGATGTTGAAGTTCTTGGTGATGATGAAATACCAACAGAAGGAAGCATATCAGAATATCCTTGGACAAAAATTTTGGTCGCCCAAAGAGGTAGAGTTCTCATTGGAAAAAATCCTTTTGAAAAAATAAAAATAAGCGAGGAAAATGTAAAAGAGTCTGCAAAAGAGATGGCTAAGGTTTTTCTTGAGGATATGGAAGAAATCCCAAAAATGAAAGATGTGGATGATTATGACAAAATCTATCTAACTGTTGATGCCGTATTAGGATGTGGTTGTGCTTATCTTTACTTTAATGGAGAAAAAGAATTCTACAGAAGCTCAGCAATTATTCCGTTTGAGGAGAAATATAAGGGTAAAATCGACATTTCTCCAGTTCAAACAAGTCATAGATTAAGATTAGCAGCCAAATCTGTTGATACTAAGAATTTCATTAATGACGCGTTAAAATTCTGCAAAGAAGTAAATAAACAATTAGCATAATAACGAGGTTAGTACATGTCAGTTAAAACCAGAATTGATATTCTAGTTGAAAGTGTTGAAAATTCTTTAATCTTAATGATAGGAGAATCAGGAACAGCTAAAGAAGATTTAACATACAGATACGTTGAAGATGGTTTAGAAAAGGGAGAAACTGTCTTAGTTATTCTATTTGCTCATTCAACAACTGATTTTATTGAGACATTGAAGAATAAAGAAATCGCTACTGAAAAATACATAAAAAGTGGAAATCTAAATTTTATTGATGTTATTTCTTTTAGATCTATTCCTAAAGAGAAACCACCTAACACAATATTGCTCGAAAATGCTAATGATTTACTAACTTTATCAGTTACAATCAATGATATATCCTTGAAAACTTCTAAACTAAGAATTATCTTTGACCAACTTTCACTTTTGATGCTTTACAATTCTCCAATGCAAGTTTTAAATTTTCTACAAACTTTAGCATCAAGAATCAGACAAAGAAATCAAACAGCTCTTCTTTTATTAGATACTGGTGTAATTGAAGAACATATAGAAAACACATTACACACTATAGTTGATATGGTTGTAGAAACAAAAAGAACTGATGAACCATCAGGGACTCAGCAATTGGTTCGAATTAAATTTGCTAAACACCAATACGAACCTCGATGGGTACAAGTTGTTTAGTAGAATCTCTAGAGGGGGAGATTAATTCATTTTGCTAAATTTTTATTTATAGAAATATCTGATATATACTACTCCTAATAAAGCGACTAAGAAGAAGCTTCCCCCAATGATTACAGCAGTATATATCCACCCACCTTCAGTTACTTCTTCAGGATTCTGTAATGCAAAGACATTATACTCAATCATATCAATATAAGTATCAATGTTGTTTATGTTCAACAAAGGTGTTAACTTAGCTAGTTTAGCATTAGTATCTCTAGCAATTTGAATTATCAAATCCTCTTCTATTTGTGGTTGTGTTACAATTGTAGAGATATTTTCCGTTTTCATAAGTTCAACAATTTCTTGGATATGTTGAGCAGATGGTTCTGAACCTTCATGTTCTTCTATTACGCCTGCTCTTTCTACTTCAAGGAGCTCTAACAAATAGTAGAAAGAAGGATGATGAACTACAACTTTTAATCCTCTTAGCTGATCTGCATATTCTCCTTGAACTCTTGAAATTAGGTCATCTAATTCTGTCAAATAATTATCTCGATTAGTTTCATATTGTGTTTTATGAGTGAAATCCAATGTAATTACAGAATTAGTGATATTTTGAACGAAAGATTTTGCTAAAACGGGACTCATCCAAACATGTGGATTTGGATCTCCAGTTACTGAATCTTCTTCCATTATTTCTGGCTGTGCTAATGTTAGAACATTAAGAGAAGGATAAGCAGCTAATACATTTTGAACCCAAGGTTCAAGACCGGGTAAACCAAACATAACAAAAAGATCAGCTTCACCTATCATTTCAATTTCTCCTGAAGTTAATGAATAAGTATGAGGATCTTCAGATCCAGAAACGACAGCAGCAGAAGTAAAGAGAGTCCCTCCTATTTGATTAGCCCAATCTGCTATTATGGAAATAGTTGTTACTACTTTCACCTCACCCGTGGGTTCTTTTACAATATCTAGTTTTGCAGATGAATCTAATGTAGGAAAAATACTAATTGTCATTAATGTTAATAAACATAGAATAAGTAAACCATTCTTTTTCATTAGCATAGAGAAGTTGTTCTTTTAATATTTTAATTTTTGTTCTAGCACAAAAGTATTTTAAAATGAATTGAGAATAGATTTTAGAATGGCATCAATACTAGATTTTTTTCAAGCTTTAGCTACACCCTTAATGCAAAAGGCGATTATTACTGCTCTAGTTGTCGGAGTATTAGGAGGGGTAATAGGAGTATTTGTTTTGCTAAAAGGGATGGTTTTTCTTGGAGAAGCTATAGCT
>JAEOTE010000148.1 GCA_016839945.1 Candidatus Heimdallarchaeota archaeon
CATTTGAAAGGAAAGGTAGTAATAACTGTAGAATAAACAAAGAAAGAGAACAAGACGTGATTACATGTCTACTGAGAGTCATGAAAATATAGACACACAATTACTCAAAGAGATTTGCGATCTTTATGATATTAATGTTTTCGACTTGAATTTCATTAATGCAATTGACAAAAATTTCGTATTTGAGTTTCAGAAAGAAGGTAAAGATTATATCTTAAGAGGAGGAACTCGTCATCCTGCAGATCAAGTTCAAGCTGAAATTGATTGGATTCTTTTCTTAGATTCTGCAGGAGTAAATGTTTCAGTTCCCATTCTATCTAAGAACAATAAGTTTCTAGAATTAATAAAACTCAAAGATGGAATCAATAACGTTATGGTTTTTGAGAAAGCTCCTGGAAAAGCTGTAGATTATCGAGATCCAGATATTTGGAATGAAAACTTATGGGAGGAAATGGGTAGAACATTAGGAAAAATGCATGCTGCTGCAGAAAAGTATAACTCTCAAAAACTTGTTAGTAAAAGACTAACTGCCTTTGAGAGTGTCCAATTACAGCTTGACAATTGTTTGAATCCGCTGGAAGATAGTATAGTAATTAATAAATTCAATAAGCTGAAGACAAAATTAGATCACCTTCCAAAAGAAGAGGATGCGTATGGTTTGATACAATATGATTTTCATGCAGATAATTTCAACATTGACAAAGGAAAAATCATTGTTTACGATTTTGATGATTCTTATTATTTCTTCTTTATGTATGATCTAGCTGCTTGTATTCATGAAGCTGTTTGGGATGTTCCTGATGAGAAAAAACAGGAATTTGCAAATCGTTTCATATCAAGTGTTTGGAAAGGTTATTGCGAAGAGTATAAGCTTAATCGTAAATGGTTAGAATATCTACCTGATTTTCTAAAATGGCGCGAATTTGATATTTATGCAACATTGGTAGAGACTTTCAAAGAGAAAACAGCTTCAGAAAGAATGCTATTAATGCTTGAAGAGATAATTCCTGAATTCAAAGATAGAACAGAATCAGATGAACAGATTGTTTCGATTCCAGAAGATTTGAAAGAGTGGTTTAAGGAGTATTGACCAACAATTTTTCTTTACTCAAATTCAAATTCAGCTATTTCTCCTCCAACAATATGAAAATGAGCATTAAATCTCTCCTCTTGAGGAATTTTTTCTTTATCCATTTGTTTCTCAAATCTAGCTTTTAATTTGTGAAAATCTGCAGATAGCTTCGTTAATAATTTTAAAATCTCAAAAATATGTCTTGGTTTAGCAATTTTTATATCAAGTGGCATATTAACCAAACTTCCAAGAGGATGACGAGTATTCTTGGGTTTTTTACCACTTATGAAAGCTTTTTCTGCTTGTTCGAGATTCCTGAGCATAATGTTTTCCAGAATATGATTGTAAGACATTCTACCTCTATCAAGATCAGCTTGTCTCCCTATGTTTGGGTGATTCGCAAGCATATCTATATATATTCTATATAGTTCCTCATCTGATTGTTCAAGAAGTATATCTATTGCTTTCATCAGTTTGTCTTTTACTTCTTCCGGAGATGGTTCACCAAAATGTCTTCTAGCCAATGAAGTTAACTGATAAAATATCCCTTTGCAGCTTTGTGTCATTTCATTATCTACTTCTAATAATGCAGGTTCTTTAGTCAGAATCTTTATATGATGGTAGATTGTTGCATCATTCTTACCTAATAAATTTGCTAATTTTCTAATATTTGCAGAACCAAAATTAGTGATTGCCATAAGTATAGATAGTCTTGTCTCAACTGCATATGTTTCTTCTATTTTCTTGCGTATCTTTGGATCTTTTAGTGCTTCCCTCAAACCTTTGTACTCAACATCTATTCTATCTGGTTTTGACTTACTCATGCTTAACACTTTTACTCTTTTACTTCAATTCTATGATGTTTTTCACCTTTATAAATTTAATTATCAAATTAATTTAATTATCAAAACATTTAAAAGTACTTTTGTGAAAGATAATTTAATCATCAAATTATTATGATTATTAAATGTAAATTAAATCAGGTGAAAAAATGAAAACAAAAAGTGAAAGTAAGATGGAGATAAAAAATGAAGAATTAACAGTGAGAGAATGGGATTTTAAGAAAGACGTGGAAAAGGTTTCATCTTTACTTGAAGTAGTTTTTGAAAATGAATTACAATCAAAAGGTTTGAGTGTGAAAGCGTTTTTTGATGAATATAAAGCGTTATTACCATTTTTAAAATTCTTAGGAATATTTTCATCCAATTTCAAACATAGTTTAGATGGTTTTGTTATTGAGAATCAGAATGAGGAGATTATAGCTTCAGTCAATGTTGGATTTGCACTTTCTTATTGGGAGATAGCTATGGTAGCAACTCATCCTGTTTACAGAAGGAAGGGTTTAGCTAGAATGCTTGTAACTAGAGCGATAGAACATGCTAAGAATCTTGGTGCGAAAATGTGTGCTCTTGAAGTTCTTGATATAAATGAACCAGCATATAATTTGTATAAAAGTCTTAATTTCATTCACTATGACAGTGTAACCAGAAAGAAATTAGAACCTAAAAATCTAGAAGAAATACCTTTTATTGAATTACCTGAAGGATATCTCTTATCTGAAATAAAGCGCAACAAAAAAACTAACCAAGCTCGATATGAGTTAGATTTGAGAGTAACACCAGAAGAAGTTCAGGCATTTCATCCTGTAAATAGAAAAAAATATCATAGACCTATTCTCATTCGAATGATTAGACCAGTAGCAAGACTTTTCATTAAAATGAAATCTAAACATTGGACTATTTACAAAGAGGATAAATTGGTTGCTACAATGTCTTCCCGTGTAAGTAGTAAAGAAGGATCACCTCATAGGATAGATCTTATGATTGATACAAATCATAGAGAGAATCTAGTAGAACCTCTGTTGACATACTGTTTAGATTACATCAAGAAAAACAAGATTAATGAACAAAATACAATAATTGAACTACGTTCATCAGAAACAGAATATGTAAAGGTTAGTGAGAAGTACAATTTCATTGACATTGAAACCATGCATTTGTTGGGTTTAAAACTATAAAATTTTGTATAGGAGTTTTAAGTCCTCAACTATTTTGCCTTACATTGAATTTCTTTTATTTTTTTATAAACAAGATTTTTTCTTATCTAAATGCTTAGGAACGGTTATATCTGTGATTTCTGAGTTTTTTCTTTTTTATTTCCATCAGTATCCCCATTACATTTTTAAACATAAAACAACATATATTGTTTGAATTCATACAGATGGTCAATTATCTGTTTTAAAAAAAAGAGGTTCAAAAATGAAAAAAATAAAAAAAAGTTTAGCAATCGCTATAGCTATTGCTTTGTGCTTCACATTGAATCAAATGGTATTAGACGGTTTAAGCCACCCATTACCTCAAGATGCTATCTCTATTGGTACTGAAGAACAATCAATTAGAAAAGCTCCATTGGATGTTATAATTGATTTTGATGATTTAGGAGACTTAGTAACTATTGGTACTCATTATACAAATCTAATCTTTTCTCCAGGATATCAATCATGGAATTCAACTGGAAGTTCTTCATGGCCACCAGAATCAGGTGAAAACGTAGCGTTTAGTCATGAAATAAATAATTGGTTTGTTTTCGAAATTCCAATTCAGAAAGTTGGATTGTTTGTTTCAACAGGTATTGCAGAACACCAAATGGTTGTAACAGCATATACTAATCATAGTGTAGCTGTAGAAGAAATTTCAGTACTTGCAAATACTCCTAACCAATACATTGAATTCAACTCACCTTTAGGACGTATTTATAATATCACTGTGAGTGGGTTGCCTAGTTTCTTTAACCAATGGACAATAGACACGATAAGTTACTCAGAATTTACTTCCCCAGCACCAAATCTTATAGATTTTGAAGATTTAGCCAATGCTGCACCGGTTCTTGAAAATTATGCTGGAATATCCTTTACACCAGGTTTCTTAGCTTGGGATGCATCTGGTAGTGTTCTCTATCCTCCACATTCAGGAAATATGGTTATCTATACCTTTGAAGTAAATCCAAATGTCACGTTCTCCTTCCCAGTTGAGTTTGTTTCATTCTATGCTTGTGTAGGTGGGGATTATTATGGGCAAGCTCTTGCATATAGTGAGAGCGGAATTTTGCTTGATAGAGCTTATATCAATGCTGACACGCCGAATCAATATATAACGCTTAGATCTCGTCTTGGAATGATCCATAATATTACAGTTATTGGAGATGCTGGTTTTAATAATCACTGGACAATGGATGATCTATGTTATATTGAGTACATCCCAGAGAATTATCAATTACTTGAGTTTGATGAAGTAGCAGATCAAACACATATAGGGAGTATCTATGATGGTATAACTTTCACTCCTGGATATGCCACTTGGAATTCAACTGGAAACATATACTACCCCCCAGTATCACTTCATAATGTTCTTTACACTCATGAAGTTAGTAATAATATCACTTTTGATAATCCGATAGCTTACGTTAGTTTTTATATCTGTGCTCCCTCAGACTATGATATAATAGTAGAAGTTTATAATGTAGATGATGTTCTCATACAAGTTTTTGGTGTTGCACCTGATTCCTTGAATAGCTTCGTGGAATTGTATTCTGCTGGAGGTTTCATTCACAGAATATCTATTTCAGGTTCAACTGGTTTTGAGACTCACTGGGGGATGGATAATTTGTATTTTGAAGAATTTAAGGAATCTTTTGAGTTTCTGTTAGATTTCGAAGATCGACCCCTACCAAACGATTTCTTAGACTTATACCCACATATAATTTTCACAACAGATTTCACAGCTTACAATACATATGGTAATCCAAATTATCCACCAAGTTCGGGATACTATGTAGCTAGCAGTATGGTACATAATCCTAACATAACATTCACAATTCCAATTATGTACGTCAATTTCTACATCAGCGCACCTTTGGATTATGATCTAGAAGTCTTAGCATACTCTGCATTAGATGAACTTATCTTCAAAGTGAGTTTAGAAGTACCTTCCATCAACAAACTAGTGGAAATATACTCAGAGGATTCAGAAATAAGCAGAATCACTATTAATGGAACATTAGGATACCCAGGTTTCTGGGGAATAGACAATCTATATTATGCGGCAAACATTTATACATATGATTTTGACGGAGATGGACTTTCACACTACGAAGAATTAACATATGGAACAGATCCCTCAAATCCCGATACTGACGGCGACGGTTATTCTGACGGTGAAGAAGTAGCTGAAGGAACCGATCCTCTTGATCCACTAGATTATCCTATTGCAGTTCCTGAATTCGGTCACTTAGCATTTATTTTGTTTGTACCATTTTTCTTTGTTTTAGGTTTACTCTTCAGGAAAAGAAGGTAAATTTAAACTCTCTTCCTTTTTTTTCTTTTTTTATAATCAGTTATCTTCTTTCTTCACCCATCATTAAGCTAGCTTTATCAATGTTTATGATAGAAATTAACCAAAAATCACCAAATAAGTTCCCCTGAAAATAACAAAAAAATACCAAAAATCCAAAAATTATGGAAGTCTAAAGAAAATGATAAAAAGTAAGAGGAAAATGCTAGTGTTTAGCATTACGGGGATTCTGCTGCTTAGTTCATTAATGTTTCAGTTCTACTTTTTAAGAATCAACTCAAATTCAGATGAAAAATATGAATTTAAATCAAATTGTTCTATATTTACTGTAAAAAATGAAGATTCGGTTTATTTTGGTAATAATGAAGATGAAGGGGGAAATCGTAGAAGAACAGATATGTGGTTTGTTCCATCTGATGATAATCAGTTCTATGGTTGTGTTTATGTAGGATTTGCTGAAAACGAACCAGGAGGGGATGATGTTGATGGAATAGAAATAGGGGGGATGAATACAGAGGGACTCTGTTTTGATGGTAATGGGATTTTTCCAGGTGAAGCTGTTAATCCTGTTGAAGAGTATGGATCCCCTATGAGCTATCTTACTTGTAGAGGACAAGTTTTACGAGAATGTGCAACTGTGATCGAAGTAATCCAATGGTATCAAACACACAATCTAGGAGGAGAATGGTGGGGTCAAACTCATTGGGCTGATAAAACTGGTGATGCTGTAGTTGTAAGCCCTGCAATTGATGGAGGGATAGCTTTCACACGAATAACTGGAGATTATTTAATCTCAACAAATTTCAATGTTGATCATCCTCAAGGTCAATATTATCCTTGTTGGAGATATAATATAATGACATCTATGTTAGAAGAGATTACCACAACAGATAGTGTTACTGTAGAAAATTGTGCTCAAATACTAGATGTAGTTCATGCACCTCCCGGTAGTACTTATCCAGGAACAGTTTATTCTAATGTTTTTGATTTGAAACAACAAATAATATATCTTTACATTCATGGTGATTACGATAATGTTGTTCTATTAAATCTTACAGAAGAATTAGGTAAAAATTATCATGGTTATATAATTAATGATTTAGCAGATTCCTCACCTGAAGAATTGTATACCAATTCAGATTTGTGGCCAATAGAACCTAAAATGAGTATTTCATCTACATCGATTCTTATAACAATTGTAACTGCACCAATTGTATTCTTTCTTGGATTTTGGGTATTTACAACTAATTGTATTAAGAAACTGAAAGTAAAAGGAGGAAAAAACGATGGTAATTGAAATACAAAAAATAACATCGATAGTCATTGCTATCCTAATTCCAATTCTAATAATTGCTATTTCATTCTTTATTTCTTACTTAGCTAAGAAAAACAATAACTCTTGGATAACTAAAGTTGCGAAATTTCTAACTAATCCAATCCAATTTAACTCAATATTAGAAAATCCTGATATAAGTGGATTACCTGAAACAAAGACAAGAAAAATCATTGGAAAAGAAATTCTAAAACGAATGAACCTTATTTATTTTATAATAGGTATTTTTCTCCTCTGCAGTTTTTTAAGTGAATTATATCAAGTTCTTGCTGATCGCACATTACTTTATATCTTCGCACAAATAGTTGATGGAACATCTCCTCCAAGTTCCGTATGGTCATCAGTTATAATAGAATCTCCATTTAGTGCTGGTTTTACAGGATTTCAAATATGGTATGATATGTATCCCAACCCTATACTGTTCGAGCAGTATTATCACCGTACTTGGGAATGGATTTTTTATACCAGTGGGCTTTATAATAATCTTTTTCCAAATATGCAATATGAATTCTTTGGACAACCAGTCAATACAATGGTTTTTACTTATTCAAGTTTGATTATGGTATTTACAATAATTATAGGTACAATATTTCTTTTACAGCTCTTATGGAAAGACATAAGAAAATCATTTTTTGCTTCATTATTCTTCTTTGAAGCAGGAATGGTTATAGGAACTAAAGGTGTATTTTCATGTTTTGCTCAAGCTTGGCAAATCGAGGTAAATGGAAAATTATTGCAATATGGAGCACATGTAATATCAAGAAGTGTAATTGCTGCTGAATGGGCAATTCTTGGTTTGTTACCAATTATCTTTGGATTGTACTTCCTTTTCCTTTGGATAGGAAAGAAAATCTGGCAAATTCACTATTCTCAAACAGAATCAATTAGCAAAAAATCATTATTGATTTTTGTTAGTGTTAATTATTTTGTTGCTCTAATAATTCTTCTTTTTTAAGTGAAAAAGGAAGAAAATTCTAAATTACAATATATACTTTTTTTCTATTCATCCAAACCGCAAATAGCCAAATTATAACCACATTCACTGCAGCTATAAACATGACAAGAGCACCATGAGTGCTTTGGGGGAGATATAAAGTTGCTAGCAAAATGAAGAGTGGGTGAATAATATAAAGGAATAGTGCATTTCTTCCAAAAGGCTGAAGGATAAAACTTCTACCCTTAGTTATATCTTTTTTGTCAAACAAATACCAAATTAGATAGAATAATAATGCAGAAATCCCAATTGTCAAAGCAACATAGGATGGAGTCATTCTTTCCTTAGATATCCCACCATGTAGTGGAAAACCATATGCTTTCCAGATAAAATGAATAATTATCCCAATTGCTGTAAAAGCAGCACCACTTATCAGGATTGGAAGTTTCTTTTTTTCACCAAAAAGATCAATAATAGCTGTAGTAATTAACAACATTGCAGCAAAACCGATACCACCAATAATTCCCCCATGTTCATCTAAAAGATTCAAATCTCCAAGAGTCATCATTACACTTTCAATCTCAATTGGTATATTTAGTATGAATTGATATCCCACTAAAGTTCCTACACCTATAACTAATCTTACTATTCTGGGTAATATAATAAAGAACATAGTAAATAATCCAGCATACCCAATAGCTTGTAAAACACCCCAAGTAAAACTGAATCCTTCACTTGGAATTAGGTAAACGCTTCCTATAAATCCAAAACCAGCTAAAGCCCCATATCTTCTTGCAAATCTAGTATATGTCTTCACGTATCCTTCTCTCTTTAGAGTTCGATCAAAGGACATTTTATAGGTAAGACCAATTGCGAAAATAAAGATTGGTGCGATTACATCAACATAAGTTAAACCATAATCTGTAGCGTGTTTAGACCATGCAGGAACATTATCAAAAGGTGCAATTATATCTACAAAAATCATGCCTACAATTGCTAAACCTCTGAAAAGATCTATACTTAAATAACGCATCTTTTTGGTTTTCAAATCATTGGTTTCAAATTCTTCCTGAGATTCAGAATGATGTATTTCTATAGGTTCTTTGCTGGTTTTGTTACTAGTAACTGACATCTTGAATATTATAATCATAGAAACAATAAATACTTTCTTCATACATTTTTTATATTAAAAATGAAAAAAGGAAGATATTCGTTCGAATATCAATTCTTAAATTGTTTTTTTCTTCTTGAAATTATCAAAGTACTGACTATTAACACAGATAACATTGAAGTAAGTATTGTGAAACCATTTGCTTTCTTTGGTACAGCAATTGATTGAAGAGTGCTTGACGCATCATTCTCTGAATTGTCACTTGCTTTAACTTTGTAGTATAAAGTACTTTTACTGAAGTCATCTGTTGGGATATCAAATACAAAATGTGTTCCATTGTTTGACATCATATATGATGTACCTAATGCTTCGTCTGTTGAATCCTTAATCAATGTTACAAAAACACTACTTGTATTGAGACTATAATCAGATAATTTCGCACTAAAATAGATCCTGTTTTGTACTTCATCTATTAGAGCTGTAACATTTTGAATGACTGGAGCAATAGTATCTTGTAGCATAAGAGTATAATTGCAGTAATCATGGAATATAGTATTCGTTTTGTAAAGGAAAGCCACCATGTGATAATCCAAATCAATTCCAAGAGAAGCTGGATCAACATCTACTGAAAACCTACTATCTGGTTCCAAAGTTACTGGTAACAATATCATAGGATCTGGGAGATCGTTTATTGCAGCTTTTGTTTTTGCTATATCAGTTAAACTAGTTCCATTTTCATCAGTTACTGTAAAGTAGAGCTTGAAACCTACATCGGCTTCAACAACTGAAGATGATACACCAGAGTATGATACTTGACATTGACTTATAACAATTGAACCATCAGGTGGAATTGTATACACTCTCCCTTGAGCTGATTCGTCTGGTTCAAGAGAGGATTTTGCATGTGTTGCTTCTTCTAGTATGAGATCTTCAACATAAAGATGACCTGTTACTACTCGAGAAGCATTCTTGGATTGGATTCTACCAATAACAGGGAAGATGTCTCTTGATGAAAGTATCACCTGAGCACTATATGTATCCCCAAAGTAAATTCCTTTTGGATGAGTGTAGATTGGAATATCACCTAAGTAATCATATCCAAGTATTGGTAATTGTGTTACCTCATCTAGAAATGTTAATCTCATTTTCCTAATTTCTACAGGTGGGTCAATAAAAGGAATACTTGTAACGAAATCTATTACTTTCTGCAACCAGCTGGGTATTGGTACTCCAAGTTTTCCAAGTATCATTATTCCTTTAACTACGATGTCTTTGACTGTAGTGAAAGAAAATATGCATTTGATTGCAGTTTTAATTGCTTTCTTAGCTATTTTTTCAAGTAATTTCTTCCCAACACCATCCATCACTTTTCCTTGGATGAAACCCACAATCTTACTCATAAATTGCTCTACTAGATCCTTTCCACCCATAACAGCATCTAAAACATTTTCTACAATATCTAATACTATGCTTACATCAAGATCAAATTTCTCTTGAGCAGTATCAGTTGTATGATCAGTAGTGTCAAGTGTATCGTATTTTCCTCCGATTTGACCAGCTGTTTGATCATAGTTTATTGGGTCATAATTTCCATTAACAGTATAATCAATGAATTGCCAAGTTCGAATTCTTTGATCTTGCCCAAAATATTTACCGAAAGCCGCATACACTTCGTTTTCGATTGTTATGTTTCCTTCAATATATGTCATATTAACTAAATCATATGTATTAAGAAATTGTAGATAATCATATATTGAAGAATAAGGTAATTTCAATTCAGTTTGACAGATTATATAGAAATGGGTTTCATCTATTTCTGCTTCATCTATTAATCCTAGTTTTACAAAAGGCATAAGAAAATCAAGGTTGGTACTTCCTGGATAAGCGGTTCCAACAAGACTCATTATTTCAAATGTAGTTCCGAATAGATCTATATCTTCAATTATTTGAGTTAGATTCATATCTGGATATTCCCAGATGTCAGGAATGCCATTTTTTCCTTCGTCAGCTATGAATGAAACAAATCCGTTAACTTCTATAGCATCAATACTTGTAGGCTGTGGAACAGATGAATCTTCAAATAGCAGTAAATATTCTAACGAGATATTATCATAAGAAAGTACTAAATCCCCACCAATACCAAGATCCAAACCTAGGAGAGTAAACTTGTCATCGATGTGAGTTTCATTTACGTCATCAACAGTAGGTGCTGTGTAAGGATCTGACCACCCATAAACAAACAATAGTGAATCAAGACCACCTAAATCATCAACACTTCTGAGTGTTAAAGAATCACTAGTAATAGCTCCATCAAGTTTGAGTAAAGCAAATTCAACTGAATCTACTGCATGAGAAAATGTCATTTTTAGACCATCAGCTTCTCCTATAATGAGACCATTATCAAAAGTTCCTGGACTAGTAAAATTTTCAGGAGAATCTGCAACATTTACAACAATAGATTCGTCAATATATTGAGTAACTTGTTTCTTAGGGAGAGGGGTTTTGTCAACAACTAAAGATTCTGTAGGAGAAATAGTAGCATCGGAGAGAGAATTTGTTTGAATAGCTAAATTATTTTGTGTATTTACAACAAGTGAAAAACTAAAAATAAGAACAATAAAAAGAGCTAATGCTTTTTTTCTTTTTAATTTTTTATTATTCATAAAGAATTATATAGGTTTTTTTCTTATAAACTCTTGTACTCCAAAATTAGATTGTTTTTCATTAAAAACTCTTAATATTCAATTAATTTTTTTTCTGAATAACTTTATATAATCTACAAGAGATAGAATAAGTTGTAAATTTAATAAAATTTACTTCAAATATAAAATGGGGTTTTTATTTGCAGAAGAAAAAATTCAAAATTTTAAATAAATCAATTTTAGTAATTGTATTACTCTTACTAGTTTCTTTTTGTATTAGTAGTTCTATGACTTCAGTTATTGCTACAGCAGACGATGCTCTCAATGAACTTATACTAAAAAATTATGTGACTCATGGACCAATCTATATAGATTATGATGATAATTTCACAACTCCCTATGGTTTTCCAGGATCAGGTATTGCTGGAGATCCTTATAGAATAGAAAATTATAACATAACTGTTTCAGGAGATTATCCTATTCTTTTTAGCGGAAATAATACAGCACACTTCGTTATACAAAATTGTCTTCTTCAATCAGATACAAACATTGGAATTTACTTAGGTAAGTACTATGAAATGGGAGAAGGAACTGTTAAGATTCTAAATAACATTATTACTACTGAGTATCAATCTGGTATACAACTGAATGGTGGAAATTTCTCTGAGATAACAGGGAATACAATAACAACATATTCTTATGGTATAAAGATAGAATACGGAGTTAACTCATTTGTTTCAAAGAATATTATCACAGGTGGAGATGATACTGGAATTGATTTAGAATATTCTCCAAATTCAATAATTAGCAGAAATAATTGCACAGGAAATTTTATTGGTATTGATATATGGTTTAGTTCTGACTCATCAATTACTTACAATAACTGTTCTTATAATGATCGTGGTATGATTACTACTAACTTAGATAATCTTATAGTTACGAATAATATTATAAAAGACAACACAGGTATTGGATACCTATTACAAAATACAGATGATTCAGTTCTTACAAACAACCTTCTTCAAGACAATGGAGGTTATGGAATCAATGTTGATCTGCATTCAGATAACAATGTTCTACATCACAATGCGTTTATAAACAGTTTTGGAATAACATCTCAAGCTAATGATGACGGTGCAAACAACGTTTGGTATGATACAGTGGCTTCTGAAGGAAACTATTACAGCGATTGGGTTTCTGGTAGTTATCCTATCGATGGTATGGCTAGCTCTGTTGATCCTTTTCCATTAGGTTCTATGCCAGTTATAGCTGAATATACTAATTCTTACATAGCTATTCTTTTTACTCTAGGATTCTTAGCTCTATCTGTAATTATTCTGTTCTATCGAAAGAAGAAATAACTTTTTCTTTTCTTTTTCTTTATTGTGTTGTTAAATTTGAATTATAGGAATTTGATTAATTCCATCTTGGTATATTTCACTAAACTCTTATTTTTCAATTAATTCAATTTCTGAATAACTTTATATAACTAGTAGGAAAAATAGAATAAGTTGTAAATCCAAAATAATTTACTTCAAATATAAAATGGGGTTTAAATTTGCAGAAGAAAAAAATCAGATTTTTAAATACATCAATTTTAGTAATGTTTTTACTTTTACTTGCTGTTTTTAGTGCAACTAATTCCACAGTTTCAGTAACAGCAAGAATAGATAATTCTAACCAAGAACTCAAAATAAAAAATTATGTAACTCATGGACCAATCAATATAGAATGTGATGAAAACTTTACAGATTATAGTTTTCCAGGTGCAGGAAGTCCAGGAGATCCATATAGAATCGAGGATTACAACATAACAGTTACTTCTGATTATCCAATAGTTTTTGGTGGAAATACCTCTAAACATTTTGTTATACAGAATTGTTTCCTCAAATCTGATTCTTATATTGGAATATACTTAGGGAAGTATTATAACATGGCAGACGGAACAGTAAATATTCTCAATAATGTTATTATTACTGATAATATAGGAATAGAAATGAATGGAGGAAAGAACTCACTTATATCAGGAAATACGATTACTGGTGTTGATGGTGGAATGGCAATTTATGATTCCTCCGGTTTCTCAACAATTTCAAACAACATTATTTCTACAGTAGGTGAAACTGGAATTTATCTAGAAAACTCATCAAACATTACTGTTACAAGGAATACTTGTGTAGGAAATTGGGTAGGTATTTCACTGAATAGTATGGCTGATGCAATTCTTACACATAATAACTGCTCAGAAAACGACCTTGGAATTGAATTAACGAATACATTAAACAATATTACTTTGACAAATAATATTCTTATTCAAAATACAGATACAGGTATAGCTGCAACAACCACAGATAATTCATTAATCACAAATAATTTGTTCCTAGAAAACATAAATTATGCCATTAGATTATATTCTGATTCTGATAATAATATTATTCACCATAATGCATTTGTAAACAATAATGCTGGAGGAACATCTCAAGCGAATGATGACGGAAGCAATAACGTTTGGTACGATGATACTGTCGATGAAGGTAATTATTGGTACAATGGAACTGTTGCTACAAGCCCGTATTCAATCGATGGTTTAGCTAGCTCTGTTGATGAATTTCCATTAGGTTCGATGCCAGTTATACCGGAATATTCCAGTTCTTACTTAGCAATCTTACTTCTCTTAAGTTTTCTAGCAATTCCAACAATCAGCTTTGCATGTAGAAAGAAGAACTGATGATATATGACCATAATCGAACTCACCCCTTCTATTTTTATTTATCAGGATGACAACTACTACTTGGTGAATAGCTGTTGTGTAATTCTCAATTCAGAGTTAATATTCATCGATACAGGTTTAAATGATGCTGTTGCAAAGAAATTCGTCGACAAAATGAAAAATAGAACAGATATGAATGATATAAAATTAGTTTTAACTCATGCCCATGGAGACCATATAAGTGGGATGAAACCATTTGAAGGATGTCAAATAATAGTTTCAAAATATTTCCGTGAATCATTGAATGAGAATATGAAACGATTTAGGTGGGGAGAAAAACGAAAGAAGTACTATAATTCGTTGAATCTAGATATTATAGCAGAACAGAGAATTATTGGTGATGAAGACAACCAGATTATCTTCAAACAAATAGGTGGTCATAGTCCTGAATCGATTTATGGATACTTTCCCAAAGACAAGGTATTATTTGCAGGGGATAATTTGCTTAGTAAGATGCCCCAATATTTTCCTTTTGATAATACTAATCTTGATAACTGGATTAGCGGTTTACAAGAATGGGAGAAAATGGATATTGATTGGGTTGTTGTTGGTCATGGAGATGTTGTAAAGAAGGATCATATAACTAAAGTGAGAAAGTTTTTTGAAGAATTGGTACTCTTCCTTGAGCGTTCTGCTTCAGAAAAATTATCTGTTGAGCAGGTATTATCTCATGAAAATTGCCCCACCTACTTCGAAAAGGATCCTGAAAATTGGACTACAGTGGGGATTGAAACATATTATAGTAGAATGATTGAATAGATAGAATTTTTCTTTTTATTCTCTTTTATTAAAGAGAGAACTACCAAACTTAGATAATTTCTATATGATAGGTCATTGGATTATACCTGGCGGTGGAGTACCTAATGCTTTTATGAGTGGGGAAACTGTTGCACAGATTATGTGTAAGAAAGATAAAATTCAATTTAGAACCTCATAAAAAAACAATAAACCTCAACCTAGAAAGAGAGATTCTATACTTTTTTCTTTACTACGATATTATTAATCAGATTCTTTCCTTTTGATATCAACTTAAATTTAATAGTAGTAATTGATACAAGAGTAGTGAAGATAAATCCACTTATAATTACAACTGATAATATAGTTGGTTTTCGTAAAGGATTATCTAGTTTATTACAGATTTTCCAAGCATTTCTAACTTTTTCGACTGCTGAACTGTATTCCATATTAAGATAATCTTCATAACCTGATTGAAGTAAATCAGTAACTTTGTTTAATCCAATTA
>JAEOTE010000149.1 GCA_016839945.1 Candidatus Heimdallarchaeota archaeon
ACTCAATGAATTGAAATTATCTCTTATTTCAAATCCATCAAAAACCTTCAAGTTAATGACTGAATTAAATATACTACCAACCCTCTTTCCTGAGGTTCCTAATATCCCTCTGAATAAAGAAATCTATGAGCCAAAAACAACTTGGAAAAAGATTGAGCTAAAGCTAAAACATCTTCATGAAAATGGTATTAAGGATAGCTCTGCATTAATTGCAGTTATTATTATGGAATTGCAAGTAAGTGATTACGTATTATTTGAAGAGAGACGGATTGAACTTATAAAAATACAAGAAATTAAGGTTTTATTAAAAAAATTCAAGTTTTCCAATAAAGAAATACAAGAGATAATACTCTATACAAAATATAGAGATGCTCTTTGCAGACTAACAGAATTTCAAGCTCCTGTTCTAGAATTAAGGTTATTTTTACAAAGGATAGATTATACTTTGGAGAACATGATCCAGTTGTGCTCAGCTGAAAGCAAAACAAGAAAGAAAGCTCCTGATTTATCAGCTGTAATAGAGAAACTACGAGATCTTTCAAAAGAGACAGAACTAATTCATGTAGTACCAAAATTAGATGGTAATGATATTAGTAGATTTTTTGGTTTTAAAGGTCGAGAAATAGGTGAAATAAAACATATGCTTTCAATAGCAATAATGAATGAAGAAATACAAAACACTAAGGAAGATAGTATAAAATATGTTCAAGAGAAATTGCTTAAACAAAAAGATGGTTTTCTTATATAGATAAAAGAAAAAGTTGAAAAGAACTTAACAAATCTGTTCTTAATGTCAGTGAAAGAAGAAATTAGTTTCAAGAATTATCTAGCAATTCAAACAACAGGTGGAGCTAGATGGCACCCAAAAGAGAAAAGAATTGTTTTCATAAATGATGCTCCTGGTAATTTTCAAGTCTTTACAACAGATATAGAGAAAAATAAGATAACTGAATCATTAGTTTTAACAAAAGCTGAAAACAGGAGTACAGATCCAAGATATCTTAGTGATGGTACAATCCTATTCCTTCGTGATGAAGGTGGGAATGAAAATTTCCAAATCTATCTTTTAAACGAAAAAGGAGAAGAAAAACGGATTTCTAAAGATTCTAAAGCTAAACATATTATTAACACAACTTCTGATAATTTTCTTTATTATAGAGCTAATATAGAAAATAAATCTCGTTTTGATGTTTACAGACACAAAATTCCTCTTGAAGAGAATATTCCAAAAAAGATATTCGAACCTGAGGAAGGAATACCTAATAGTGGCTTTACAGCTGATGATGAGCGATATATATTTCAAATTGCACATGGAAACATGCATAGAGAGATTTTTCTTCTTGATATAGACAAAAATGAATCAATAAATCTTACAAAAACACTCTCACAAAATCAAGAATTTAGATGGAGCCCAATTAGGTGGTTGGATGATAACCATATACTTGTTGCATCGGATTTTGAAAGCGATTTTTTTATGCTAGGAATCTTATCCCTTGATGGTAAATACACACCACTTGAAGAAATTAAAATTCAATATGACTTATCTTCTGTAGCTTGGAATAAAACTTCCCCTTACACTTTTTTAGTATATAATGAAGAAGGATATAGTTCTTTATATAAATCAATAATTACACCTACTGGGGTTAAACAGATTAAGAAGATACAACTTCCAATTAATGGTGTAATCACATCAGGAGATGCAAGATCCTTTACTCAATCAATGCATCTCTCAGATGATGGAAAGTTTGTAGCTTTAACTATTACATCTCCTATTAATCCATATAACATTTGGATTTTGGACATAGAAGAAAACCTTTGTTGGCAAGCATCAGATGGTGATTTAGCAGGACTTGATAAAGAAACATTTATTGATTCTTCATTGCACCGCTTTGAGAGTTTTGACAAATTGAGCGTCCCTTATTTCAAATATCTACCTCAAGGAGAAAAACCAAAAAATGGTTGGTCAAGTATCTTTATTATTCATGGTGGTCCAGAAGCTCAGTTTTTACCTTCCTTTAATCCTGTAGCTCAATTTCTTTTATCCGCAGGACACGCAATTATTGGTCCAAATATTAGAGGTAGTAATGGGTATGGTAGGGAATATTTGGATTTAGATAATAAAGAAAAAAGACTAGATTCAATTATGGATATCAAACATTTAGCTATTCATCTTCATGAAGATCCAGATATTAACAAAGATAAAATTGTAATTTATGGGGGAAGCTACGGTGGTTTTGCTGTTCTTTCAGCAATGACTGAATATCCTGAATTGTGGGCTGCAGGTATTGATATTGTAGGAATTTCTAGCTTTGTCACTTTCTTGAAAAATACAGCTCCTTGGAGACGTAAATTGAGGGAAGCTGAATATGGGAGTTTGGAAGAAGATTTGGAAATGCTTGAAAGTATAAGTCCCATACACAAAATAGATAATATTTCTGCACCACTATTTATTATTCAAGGAGACAATGATGAAAGAGTCCCATTATCTGAATCGATTCAAATATATGAAATATTGAAAGAAAAAGGATTAAATGTGGAACTACTTCGATTTGCAAATGAAGGTCATGGAATAACAAGATTGAAGAATAAAATTACTGCATATTCTAGAGTTATAGAATGGTTGAAAGAAGTATTAGAGTGAAACTAAACATTCTTATGAGAATCTAGAATTTCTTTTATTTCTTTTTCATTCAAAATCTTTTTCTCTTTTAGTATCTCTTTCAATGTTTTCCCAGTTTCAAAAGCTTCTTTTGCAATTTCAGCTGCATTATCATAACCTATTTTTGGAGTGAGACTAGTTACTAGCATTAAGTTCTGTTCTAAGAGTTGGTTTATTCTCTTCTTATTTGGTTGTATTCCTTTCAAACAATAATTAGTAAAAGAGATTATAGCGGTAGATAACAATTCAATGGATTCAAGAAGGTTTGAAATCATTAGAGGTTTAGTAACATTGAGGTCAAGAATACTACCTTGTGATTCAGCAAATGCAATTGTTGTATCATTACCAATAACTTGGATACAAACTTGTATTAGCATTTCTGATTGTGTAGGGTTAACTTTTCCAGGCATAATTGAAGAACCAGGTTCGTTTTGAGGAAGGATTAACTCTCCTAATCCCGCTCTAGGTCCACTACTCATCCAAACTTTTGTTAACATGATCATTTGGGTGAATCGGATGTTTCTTTCCTTTAGGATAACCAAGAATTTCATTAGCACGATTTGCTATGACTTCATTCATATTCATATTAGTTTGAGTTCCTGATCCTGATTGAAAAACATCTATTGGGAATTGATCTAAATGCTTTTTTTCTTCAAGAATCTCATCGAAGGCTTTCTTCATAGCTTCTCCAGAATCCTTCTCTATTTGTCCCAAATCAATATTAGCTAACAAACAGGCTTTTTTTACTTGAGCAAGGGAATAAAGAAAAATGTGAGGAAAAACTTTTCCACTGATTCTGAAGTTCTGAATAGCTCTTTGAGTATTTATCCCCCAATAAACATCCTCAGGGATATTCATCTCTCCAAGTATATCTTTCTCTTTCCTAAATTGATCATTCATCTGTTGACCACTTATCTCTTATTTGTTTAATAGCTGTACCTGGTTTAACTCCTTTTGGACACACACGGTTACAAACAAAGAACTGTTCACATGCAGGGACTCCATCCTCATCCCATACTATTTGTTTAATTTCTTGTCTATGTTCTTCAGATAATCTATTATCAGCAATGAATCTATACCCTTTTGCGAGAGCTGATGGTCCCAAATAATATTTCTTTTCCGCGTTAACTGGACATAACCAACATAAGCCACACAAGATGCAATAAACTAAGGTTTCTATGGATTTAGCAGCTTCAGAAGATTGATGTGATTCAGGTGCTGTATCTTTCCATTCTCTTGTGAAATAAGGTTCCACTTCCTTGTAAAATTTCCAAAATGGTTCCATATCTACAATGAGATCTTGAATAACTTCCATATTAGGTAGAGGTTCGATAAGTATCTCATCATCTTCATTCCAACCAATATGATCCCCAAAATTAAATTCAGGGAGTTTTACAGGTTTCTTTGCTGTTTTAACGGAAGAAACTTGTGTTCTACAAGCAAGTTGAGGAACTTTATTAACAGTCAAGCCACATGAACCACAAATAGCTCCTCTGCATGAGTATCTGAATGCTAAAGATGAATCAAGATGATCTTGAATATAGAAAAGAGCTTCGAGAATTGTCATCCCTTTTCGATATGGAATTTCAAATTTCTCATATCGAGATTCTGTTTCATTGGACTTCTTCCTATAAATTAGAAAATTATATACATCACTCATTAGTACACACGCTCCATTACTTCAAAAATTCCAAGCTTAACAGGTTTTGTTTCTAAATTCAAACCTTCATCATTACGAGTAATCATAGAATGAACTAAGAATTCATTATCATTACGTTCTGGAAAATCTATTCTTGAATGAGCTCCTCTACTCTCTTTTCTCCATAGAGCTGCATATGCTGTAACTTCAGCAATGTCTAACATGTTCCTTAGCTCAAAAGTCCTAACTAAACCAAAATTAAATTTCTTGTCTTTTGAAGGGAAATATACATTTTCGAATTCTTTTTGCAATTCACATAATAGATTATAAGCTTCGTTTAACTCTGCTTCCGTTCTAAAAACACCTACTTTTGAATCAAGAATGAATCCCATTGCATCTCTTATTTCAACTGGTTTTTTTCCATTGTTACTATCCCATTTCTTCAGAAGGTCTTCAATCTCATTAAAAGCATCTTTTTCCGCTTGTTCTAAATCAGTAATAGCTGGTGAATTGGGAAGACCTTTCTCAAGCAACAATCTTCCAATATATCGACCGAAAACAGCTGTTTCAAGTAAAGAATTTCCACCAAGTCTATTAGCACCATGAACGGAAATACAAGCGTTTTCCCCAATTGCATACAGACCTAACAATTCAGTTTCTCCAAAATCTCCTTCATATTTTGTTCCAACTCCACCCATTGAATAGTGTTGTCCTGGCTGGACAGGGATTGGTTCTTCTATTGGATCTACACCTGCAAATTGGATTGAAATTTCTCGAATTCCTGGAAGTCTCTCTTTAATTCTGTCTGCTCCTAAATGAGTAAGATCTAAATGAACATATGCTTCTTCAAATCCCCTTCCTTCTTTTACTTCAGTGTCAATTGCACGTGCAACAATATCTCTTGGAGCAAGCTCTTTTGCTTTAGGAGCAATATCCTCCATAAAACGTTCTCCATTATTATTGTAAAGAAGTCCACCTTCCCCTCTCGCTCCTTCAGTGATCAGGATGTTAGTTCCATAAAGAGTTGTAGGATGGAATTGAACAAACTCACAATCTTGCATAGGGATTCCTGCTCTGAAAGCAGCTGCTACACCATCCCCTGTGTTAATAATTGCATTAGTTGAACGTCTGTATGTCCTTCCAAATCCGCCAGTAGCTAGTATGATATAACCTGACCTAAAAGTGACTATTTCTCCTGACCCTATATTGAGTGCAATTATACCTGTAATTTGTTCATCAACTTTGATTAAATCAATGAGAAAATACTCATCAAAGAATTGTACATTTTTGTGGACACATTGTTCATACATAGTATGAAGGAGCGTATGACCTGTCCTATCTCCTGCATAACAGGTTCGAGGGAAACCAGCTCCTCCAAATGGTCTTTGAGCAATTAATCCTGATTCTAATCGAGAAAAAGGAGCCCCCATACTTTCAAGCTCAATAACAATTTTTGGGGCTTCTTCACACATATACATAACAGCATCTTGATCAGCTAGGTAATCAGATCCCTTCACAGTATCATATGCATGTTTCTCAGGTGAATCTTCTTTCCCTTCTTCAGTGTTCCCTAAAGAAGCATTTATCCCTCCTTGAGCTGCACCAGAATGACTACGCACTGGATGAACTTTGGAAACAACAGCTACATTATATTTATCAGAAAGTTCAAGAGCTGCTCTCAGTCCACTTAGTCCTGCACCTGCAATAACAATATCAAATTCCTCTATTTTCAATGTGATTACCTTGAATTAATTTTAACCTTAAAGAGTCTAGCATTATATATTATTAACTTTCTGTCAAAAATCTTCGTAGAATTTTTTCTAGATGTATCTTCAGCCCTAAAAAATGAAGAATTTAATAGTACAATTCATCAATGCTTTGTGTTACAATCGTTGATGTAGAAAGCGTCTAGAACTTTTTTTGTGAAAAACATTAATATTCATGATTCTAATTATAGTATTTTGGTTGAAGTGTCTGAAAATAATGGGGGACAGAAAGCAGAAGAGATAGTTGTTAATTTACAAAAATTAGTATCTCAAGCATCTATTAATAGAATAAAAGGTGTTTTAGAGAACTATGTAAAAGAATGGGGAATTACAGCTGATGTGACTATCCCTACAAGAATATCTTATCCTAAACCCATATTCTTCTTTATCAAAGATATGGAAGAAATACCTATGGAAGTTTTCGAATGGATTACAGCTTTCAGTAAGCATTATGATTTGAAATATGTTAACCTAAAAGGAAACTTCTTTGCTTTCTATTTGTACAAAGATTTTGATAAAAGAAAAAAGACTGACGAGAAAGAACCTTCATTATATGAGATATATGAAAAAGAGAAGAGATCTATAATTGAGAGAGATAAATTAAGTGAAGAAAATGTATATGATTATAACATTAGAAAAGGGTTAACGCCTTTTGTTAGTGGGGAAAGAGAAACAAAAGAAAAACAACATAAACAAAAGAAGGGCTTATAGACAGAAGAACAAGAAAAATGCTCTTTTGATAAATTTCATTTTTAAATTTGTTGGTAGAAATATCCTAAAAACTACTCCATTTTCCACAAGAAACCATCATTTGCAAAAAAAATACAGTGTCTCATAATTCTTTAGAAATGAAGCCTCTTATTAAGATTCTTTATTTAATCAAGTTATTTAGGTAATGCAAAACTTTATATAAGAGAAGCGAAGGTTAAGAAAAATAGAAACAGTCTTTCAGCAGAAAAATTTAAATAGGGTATACATTGGGCGCATTTGGTAGATTCCTCTGCTTTTAGTAAAGCTAAGAATGAAATAGTGGGGAGAATCTGCTTTCTACAGCACTTCTGATGGTTAACAGAAAAGGCAGATAACAGATTCAGAGAAAAACTTAGTAATGCATTATAATAATCTCCATCCCGTTAAATTGTTTAAATAGACTGATAGAAAATAAAAGAAAAATCTAACCAAAGGTAGGTAAAAGAATGAGTGAAATACCAGATACTTCAACACATAGAGAAGAGGAAGAGGATATCGAGTGTCCTGAATGTGGAAGTTTGGATGTAATATTAGATGAGACAAGAGGGGAACACATCTGTAGAAATTGTGGTACAGTTGTGTCAGAAAAATTAATAGATGATGGACCAGAATGGCGAGCTTTTACAGCTGAAGAAAGATCTAAAAGAAGCCGTGTTGGTTCTCCCACAACTATTACTATTCATGATAAAGGACTGTCTACCCAGATCGGAGATTCTATAGTCGCGGCTTAGAATCGATTCAATGGGAAGACAGAGATGTCTATGGAAAGAAGCTTTCTCCTAAACGTCGAGCTCAAATCTATCGTCTCAGGAAATGGCAGATCCGTACTCGTGTTCATAGTTCTATTGATCGTAATCTAGCTTATGCTATGTCTGAATTAGACAGACTTTCTTCTCAATTGGGGATTCCTCGCAGTGTTAATGAAACAGCTGCGAATATCTATCGTAAAGCAATTGAGAAACGATTAATCAGAGGTCGTTCAATAGAGGCAATGATTGGAGCTACAGCATATGCTGGTGCTCGAATTCGTCGTGTTCCAAGAACACTTGATGAAATTGCTCGACATTCACGTATCTCTAAAAAAGAACTTGGTAGATGTTACAGATTAATAGTTCGAGAATTAGATATTAAGATTCCATTAGCTAATCCTACAGATTATATTGTTCGTTTTGCAGCTGAACTACGATTAAGTGGAAGAACAGCTAGAAAAGCTGTAGAATTACTTAATCGTGCAAAAGAACATAATCTTACAGCAGGAAAGGATCCAACTG
Organism: Candidatus Heimdallarchaeota archaeon; assembly: GCA_016839945.1. Classification (GTDB taxonomy): domain Archaea; phylum Asgardarchaeota; class Heimdallarchaeia; order Heimdallarchaeales; family Heimdallarchaeaceae; genus UBA460. The sequence continues at coordinate 8,086 of JAEOTE010000149.1, forward strand.
GATTAGCAGCTGCAGCAATCTATATTGCAGGAATTACAGAGGGAGAAAGAAGAACACAAAGAGAGATTGCTGAAACAGCAACTGTAACAGAAGTAACAGTAAGGAATCGTTACAAAGAATTAGTACGAAAACTAAAAATAGAAGTAACAATCTAACTTCCTCTTCATTTTTTATTTTTTTTCAATTCCTTTTTCAGAATTATTTTCAAAAATTTCATTCTTATTAAAATCAACTTTTACTAATAGAATTGCTATTCCAAAAAGAAAAATAAAAATATCTTGAATAATTATTACATATCTATGGAATCTAGAAAGTTCTAGTAATATATATAGAAACGGAAAAATTACTAAATTATAAGCTAGAAAAATACTAATTGAAATTAAAGCTATAAAATTTCGTTTATTTCTATTTTTTTGTAGAATAGTTTTAAAACACAGATAAAACAATACTAAATTTAGAAGACCAAAAGCAACTGCAAATCCTTGTGAGAAAAAAATAAACGCTAGAATCATCAAATAAGGATTTAATATTCCCCATAATCCTAATAAGGATCCAATAAGAAAAATACAATTTACTCCAAAAAAAACAATTAAATATGTGAATTCTCTATCTTTTCTTTCATATCCGAAATTTAGGATAATTAATCCAAAAGCTATTGATATTAAAAGTAATCCAATAGCTGTAACTATTTGAACAGTTGCTAATTTTATACCAAAAAGCCCGAATCCTAGTTGCCATGATACTATAATAACATTAAATGACATCAGCTGCACTATTATAGCATAAATTGTTTGAATGAAGAAAAGAAATGAAGAAGAAATGAAAAACCAATGATGTTTCACGATATAATTTATGCACAGTTTCTTATATTTTTTTTTCTTATTTTCTTTTTTTTCTTTTTTGTTTGTTTTATCATCCAGTTTTCATATTTTCAAAAAAACAATATCAAAAGTTACTATGTTCCTGAATCAACAATAAAAAACAGATATTCAGAAATCGTACGATTAGTAGAGATTAAGAAAGAAAAATAGTCTTTTTTATTACCAGATATCTCTGGATTGTGGAGGTCTTCCTGTTCTAGCTACGAATTTATTGTACTTTGCAGCTGTTTGATAGGAATCTACTAAACACCAGATTTGAATTGCTACAAGTGCAAGAATAAGTATGATAAACAACGGTAATGCCCACCATATTAACCAAATCGCGCCTACACCTACCGCTATACCACCAACCATCAATCCAAACAGAAATCCTAAACCTCTCCCAATCTTTCCAGCATA
>JAEOTE010000150.1 GCA_016839945.1 Candidatus Heimdallarchaeota archaeon
ACTATTTAAAGCAAAAGAGGGTGTTAATTAAAAGTGATGAAATTAAAAATCCAAAGAGAAAGAATTAAGCTTTTAGAAGTTCAATTTTAAAACTTGTTCCCTTTTTGTAATCCCCTGCAACTGTATTCTCAATCCACACTTTTCCATCATATCTCTCAACTAAAGTTTTGATAATGAACAGTCCAAGACCTGAACCTTTACCTTTCTTTCTAAATTCACCATATCTTTCAAAAATACCTTCACGTTCCTCAAGAGAAATACCTTCACCATGATCTGCTATTGTTAGGAGTATTTTTTTATCAGCTATATCTTTAGTCGAGATATCGATTATTACATTATCTTGAGGATCATTCTTTGTTGCATTGGTTAAGATGTTTAGAAGCATTAATTCAAATAATGAATCAGCTTTTACTCTATGATCTGGATTAACATTTTCAATGTTCACATTAATATTTTTAGCAGGAAAAATTTCTTTCAGATTGTTTATGCTTTTAGCTATATTTTCAGTTATACTAATTGCTTTTAATTCATAAGTGAAATCTATATCTCTTTTCATCAAAACTGAAATATTATCAATTAAACCATCGGTTTTTGCTAAAGCTGCTTTGGCTAGAAGAGCTGTTTTTCTTAAATCCTCTAGATTTATTTCATCTTTCTCTTCAGTTTCTGAAATACATGACCAGAGTGGAGTAAGATAATTTCTCAAATCATGAGTAATAATGTCTAGGAGTAATGTTTTTTCCTGAACCTCTCTCTCTCTTGCTTTTCGTGCTTCTACTCTATCCAATATCTCCCTAGCTGATGATAAAATGTATTTCTTCTCATCTAAGACAATAAGACTTGAACTTAATTCCACAGGCATTCTAGTTCCATCTTTCATTACAACATCAATTTCTGAAGTCAAGAAACCATTCTCTAAAATTGTCTGCATTGTCTTTCCAGCTTCTTGTAACATATCATCTGGCAGTAAATCTATAGGGGACATTTCAAGCAGTTCGTCTTTAGTATAGCCAGTCCATCTAAACATAACATCATTAACTTCAACAAACTTTCCTACATTACCTTTCTTATCTATCTCAAACAGGAATATAGTATCATTTGTGTTGTTGAACAGCATTTGAAATTTATCAATGCTTTCTTTTAGTTTCTGTTCAGCTTCTTTCCTCAAAGTAATATCTCTTGTAACGGCGATATAAAATTCTGGATTATTTTCTAAATCGTAGATTATTGATGCATTTAGTTCAGCTGAAAACTTTGTTCTGTCTTTTCTAACAAAAATATATTCTTCATTATTAATACTACCTTCTTTTAAGGTCCTTTCCATGTTCATTACAGCTTTTTCATGAGATTCTTGAGCAATTAACATCATAGCAGATTGACCTATCAACTCTTCTTCTTTTTCATAACCATGAAGTGCTAGTGTCTGTTTTGATAAAGTTACTATATTTCCCTCTAGGTTAGTTACAGTTATTGCATCTGGTGAAGTATCAACTAATTTACGATATTTTTCTTCACTTTCCTTTAATTTCTCCTCAAATTCTTTCTTATCTGTAACATCAATAACTACTATGAAAAAACCTCTTTGACCTAAGTAAGATAGATCATAAGGAGAGATGAATACTTCATAATAAGCAATTCCTTTTCTCTCAGTTCTTAGTAAACCTTCTCTTCTAAGAAAATCAAAATCAAATGTTGCAGAATAATTGATTTTCTTATTTTTCTTTAGAAGATTTTTATTCTCGTCAGTCAAAGTGGGATCATTAAACATATTTAGTTGTTGAAATTCTGCTAGATCCTTTAAACCATATAGATCTAACATTGCTTGATTACAATCAATATAGATTCCATCCAAATTAGATGTAGCTATTGCTACAGGTGAGCTAAAGCACATTGCACGGAGACCTAAGGATATTTTCTCAAAATCTTCTATCTTTAATCCTGGATCTCCAAAGTCACTCATCAAAATAAGTATAATTTTATGTTTTTAAAAAAGCTTTAGTTAATTCTGAAAAATGTTTATATAACATCTTTAGTAAGATGTTAGACTTGAGGAGAAAAATCTTGACTAAAGTTATGGTTATCAATGGAAGTCCTAGAATGGAAAAAGGAAATACAGCTTACACACTTAATCCCTTAATAGAAGGTATGAGAAAGGCTGGTGCAGAAGTAGAAATAGTATATACTAAAAAACAGAAAATATTACCTTGTACAGGTTGCTTTAAGTGTTGGGGGGAAACAATTGGAGAATGTTTCATCAATGATGATATGCAAAAATTGTACCCAAAACTAAAGGAGACAGATATTTTAGTAATGGCAACTCCCGTATATATTCAACTTCCTGGATTGTTGCAAAATTTCTTTAATAGATTATGTCCTCTTGTTGAACCGATTTTAGAATTTCGTAATGGGAGAACAAGAGTTAAATTTCATGACGATGTAAAAACATCTAAAATTCTTGGAGTAGCTGTTGGAGGATGGTGGGAAATAGACAATTTAAATCTAGTAGTTAAAATCATTGAGGAACTATCAGAGAACACTTCTAGTGAATATGTAGGATCTGTTCTTCGACCTCATGCTTCTCTATTAAAACAAGAAACAGAGAAAAACAAAGAAATACTTTCAACTTTAGAGTCAATTGGTAACAAATTGATAAAAAAGGGAAAAATGGATGCTAAGGATTTAGAATTTGTTAGTCAACCTCTAATAGGAGAAGAACAGTATAGAGAATTTCTAAACAAGGATTATTTGAAACACAAAGAAGAACAGAAATAAATTAGAATTATGAGTTAAATTTTAATTGATAATAATTTTTTCGAAAATTCTGTTTCTTGGACTTTCTCAGCTGTTACACCTGATTTCTTAAAACCATTAACTCTAGTCTTAATCTGAAGAATGTCAAGTTTTTCGCTATAATCTGCATCCTTTTCTAAGTTTTTTAAATGTTCAATATCTTCACTAAATCTTGATTTTTCCATTTCAACGATTTCTGCAATTCGCTTCAATCCTTTTTCTTTAGCCAGTTTCAGTGCTTTGTCAAGAAGTTGTTTTGCTTTTTCTACATTCATTTCTAGAAGAGCAAGTTTTGATTGAAGTAGCAAGCTTTCTGTTATCAATAGAACTGACTGATTAGAGGAAGCAAGTGAAAATAAATCTAAAACGTAACTCTGAATTTCACCGAGTATATCTTTGTCATTTGTTTCAGATAATTTAATGAAAAGAAGTTCTGTTAGACTAGCTACTACATTAACGTAATCCTGGTAATCTAACTTCTCTTTAAGCAAACCTTCAAGTAAAACTTCAGCTCTTAACCTGTCTTTTTCATCTTCTTTCTTTAGAAGAATTTTTGCTTCAGAATATCTAGATTCACGTTCCAAATCTCTATCGTTTGTTTCAGATATAATTTCATTTAGTTCGTTCAATTTATCTTCTGCAGAATCCAATTCATCATACTCAACTAAAAGGAATATTAGATTAGCTAAAATATAACCTTGCCACAAAAGACTGTCTGTTTCAGAAGCAATTTTGTAACTTCTCCATGCATACTCTAAAGCTTCTTCTTTTTTACCCATTTGCCAAAGAACCAAGCTTAGATCCTTGAGAGTATGGAGAATTGGACCTTTCGATTGTAGGTTTTCCATTAGAGCTAGATATTCTTCGTATATCTTTCTTGCATTTTCTAAATCCCCTTTAAGTAAATAGGTTTTAGACATAGTTGGAAAAATACCCGTCCATCCTTCAAATCTGTTTTCTAAATTGAATAAGTAAGCTTGTTTAATCTGTTCTTCTGCTTCAATTAGTTCTCCTTTTTTTAGTAAAATCTCTCCTATCAGTTCATTAATGTTGGTTGCTGATCTTTCATCTCCTATTTTCTTAAAATAATCAATAATTTCTCTGTAATTTTCTAAAGCTTTATCCAAATCTCCTTGATCTCGATAATAAAGAGCCATATACCCTTTATGATTCTCTTCCCTTCCTTCCATGTCTACCTTATCCCAAAGTTCTTTTCTCTTTAGCAAAAATTCTAATCGCTTTACCTGGTCACCCAACATCCTGTAGGCACCAATGTAATAAGTAAAGCTAAAAGCTTTAGCATAATCATTTCCATATCTTTCTG
>JAEOTE010000151.1 GCA_016839945.1 Candidatus Heimdallarchaeota archaeon
TATAGGAATGTTTACAATTTTAAGAAAAAGATGTTGAAATTATCATATAGAAATTTCCAAAAAAATAGCTTTAAAAAATTAAAAAAGGAATATTATCTTTTCAAACAAAACAATCAATTTTGGTTAGATGGATTTGCTTTGTTCATGACACTTTTTTATAAATCTGGCAATAAAACATGGAATCATTGGCAGAAAGAATATAAACAAAAAGATAAATTTCCTTTAATAGGTGTAGAAGAAAAAGATTTAGCGGAAATAGAATATTATAAATTTGAACAATTTTTGTTTTATTTTCAATGGGAAAAAATAAAACAATATGCAAATAAGAAAGATGTTTTTATTATAGGAGATATTCCCATATTTGTTTCTCATAACAGTGCTGATGTTTGGCAAAATCCTGAATTATTCTTTCTTAATGAAGATGATTCTCCTGAATATGTAGCTGGAGTCCCTCCTGATTATTTCTCTGAAACTGGTCAAAGATGGGGAAATCCAATTTACAATTGGAAAGCAATGAAAAAAAATAATTTTAAATGGTGGATAAGTAGAATTAATCATTCTTTAAATATTTATGATATCCTTCGAATTGATCACTTTAGAGGATTTGAAACTTTTTGGAAAATCCCAGCTCAAGAAGAAACAGCTGTTAAAGGAGAATGGGTAAAAGGACCTGGATATAAGTTTTTTAAAGTGTTAAAAAAACAACTAGGAAACCTTCCTATTGTAGCTGAAGATTTGGGAATAATTACATCAAAGGTTGAAGAATTGAGGGAAAAAACAGGATATCCTGGAATGAGTGTTATACAATTTGGTTTTGATGGAAACCTAACCAATTTTCACCTTCCTTATAACTACCATTCTAATTGTATAGCTTATACAGGAACTCATGATAATGAGACGTTAATTGGTTGGTATAGTAACCAAACCAAAAAAAATCAAAAACAAATAAAAGAGATATTGAATATCAAAGGAGAAAAAATAAACCTTGAGATAGTTGAAAAAATGGTTCATTCTGAAGCTAAATATGTTATCATCCCATTACAAGATTTAATTGGTTTAAATAATGATTCTAGGATGAATACACCTGGTACTACTGATGGAAATTGGATATGGAGATTTTCTTGGAAACAGCTAGTGCATAAAAAAATAATAAGTATGAAGGAATTAAATGAAAAAGCTAATAGAACAAACTAATTAATTTCTTCTATTTTTTCTTTTAGAATAACATTTCTTTTCCACAAATCTTCTATAAGAGCGCTATATACTTCTTCTTTTTGCCCTAAATATTCTGGAGGGCAAATTCCTTTTCTATCAAATACTCCTTTTCCTATAAGTCTAGCTGCTGCTGTACAGGTATATCCAGTTGTTCTTGCCATTGAGGTGATACCTTTTTCTCTGTCATATCTGTCTGTCATATCGTAAGTATATCGATATTTCTTTCCATCTTTAATTCCTTCAATAACAATTTTCAGAACAGTTAAATCCTCATCACCTTCGTTCAACTTCCATTCATCAAAGAGAAGTTTAGATGTAATTTCAATAGGTTTGATTTTTTTACCATTAATTTCAATAGGTTCTTCACTAAAGAATCCTGACTCTCTAAAGATTCTCATTATATCGATATGTCCAGGATATCTAAGAGTCTTTTCTTTCATATTTGGTATATTCATAGTTCGAATTAATGTTCGCAATCCATCAGTGTTAAAAGCTTCAAGTGTTCCTACTCCATGAAAATCAATCAATTCTGGTTCAGACAATGCAGGTTTAACAACTATTTCTCCATCTTCCACATATCTAGCTAATCTAACGTATTCCTCAATTACATCAGAGGGACTAAAAGGAGCTTTATATTCATAAGGCCATTCTCTGTCTACAGGTAATCCTCCAACATAACATAGAAAATTATGTGTTTCATCTAAGATACTATCGAGGTATCCTAATACTACACTACTTAATCCGGGAGCTACTCCGCAATCCACAACAGCTGTAACACCTTTTTCTTTTGCTAATTCATCTAATGCAAAAGGGTCTTCACCGAAGAATGAAATATCTATTATGTTTTTACCAGCTTCTATAACAGTTTTTAGTGTATGAAAACCAAGAAAACCAGGAAGTGCTCCTATTACTAAGTCATAATCCTTTACTAAATCCTTTATCATTTCAGGATTGGAAAGATCTGCATATATTCCCTTCAAATCGTAATTATGGGCAAGATGATCCAATACCTCTTGGTTTATATCAGCTATAGTAATCTCATGTTCTTGATCTTCCATCAAATCTCTGGCAATTACATTTCCAACTAATCCTGCACCTAAAACAATAATTTTCATTAGCTTCTCAAGAATAATTTATGTTAATAAATTCTTTCAAAAGACACTTTCTCTTATTTTCTTTAATCAATAGAGGAACTTGCTTCAGATGTTGGTAAAGCTATTTCTTCACTCAATGTTGGCAGGTCTTCAGGTTTCTTTTCTTCAGTGTCATAAACAATATCATCTTCAACTTTTCTCAATGATGTTAAGAACCAAGAAATAGCTAAACAGAAGATTCCCAAAATTCCAGATCCAATGAAAACATAAGTCATTGGTACGTATTCTGCTATTACTCCAGATAGTATCATACCTACTGGAGCTGTTATTTGAGCAATCGTGATTCGAACAGACATTACTCGACCTAGTTTTTCTTTAGGTACAACAGTTTGCCATATAGTCGAACTGTTGATATTAGCCATTGGTAAAGCAAAACCATTAATTAAAGATCCAATTGCCATGAACCAGAATAATCCTACGGGTGTGGAAGAGGTAATAAGGTATCCAATGTATGCGATAAGGATACCTAGTACAACTCCATTAGCTTTCTTTTTGAAACCTTTCCAAACGGTAAACAGTATAGCTCCAGCTATCGTGCCACCTTGGAAGAATGCCATAACGAAAGCTAACTTCGTTTCTCCTCCACCATGCGTCGAATAGACAAATAGGTTCAATAAGGTGAATAAAGGCATTAAGAATAAATTTGCAGCTGTAAAAACTGATAGCAGTGAAAGCAGACCTTGCCTTTTTCTAATGAAGGTAACTCCCTCTTTAAAATCTTCAAAGAAAGGAGTCTTTTCTTTCTTCCCTTCTAATGCTTTTTCAATTTTTGGTATTTTGATTGCCAACAAAGGTATGACAGCTACTAGAAAAGTACCAGCATCAATCCAAAGAATATTATGAATTGGTATCGCAGCGTACAACAAAGCTGCTACCACAGGACCTATAAGAAAAATTACACTTGATAATAGGTAATCAACACTATTAACTCTATTCAAGTGCTTTTTGGGAACCATGATTGGAACAAGAGCCATAACAGCAGGTTGTTGAAAAGCTTGAAACACACCTCTAATAGCTAAGAAAACAAACACAATTCCTAAATTAGCAACTCCAAATTGAAATAAAAATAATAATCCAATTGTTGCTATTGCTTGAAGGAAATCTACTGATCCTAGCAAACCTTTTCTTCCCCACCTATCTACAAAAACACCAGCTATAGGTGTGATTAAGATTGTAGGTGCAAAACCTATGAAAGCTGAAAGTGAAAGGAATAGAGCACTTTCGGTAGTAACAGTAACCCACCAGATAAGCACAAACTGAACAATATTTGAACCTAATAATGAAATTAGTTGACCAGACCAAAAGAGTAAATATCCTTTCAGATTTGATGAGCTCTCCTGATTGTTATTGTTTGCATTTGACAAAGCCTAGCACCTTAAATTCAATTTTCTCTGTTGTTGGAGAAAATATTCTTCATGCATATATAAATGTTTCTCCATAAACAGTAATCTTTATATTTGTTTTTGTAGAATTTCAAGTGAGAGTATTATGCCAAAGAAAGAAAAGAAAGGTCATGAAGATCTTATTACATTCAAGGAAGAAGCAGTTGAGATTCTAGAAGATAAAAAATTGTGGGATATAATTGATGATGCAAGATATGAACCTATTTTCGTAGCTCTTAGAGAAGGACCAATGACAGTTAAAGATCTAACTACAAAGTATAATCAATTAAATTTTGAAAAAATCGAAAAAGATGATCTTACTCCTCAACAAAAGAAAACTCGAATGAATGAAATTCAAAGAGTTGAGAAAACCATATACAAGTATCTTAATGAGCTGCAAAAGAAAAACCTTATTGTTAAAGCAGGTAAAAGGATACTAATTGATGAAACAGGTAGATTAACTCAAACTGCTGCCGAAAATCTTTATGGAAGGACAGCAAAACTCTATCTATTTTTAGGAGGAAAAGAAGATTTATTAGAAATACCTGATTTCAAAGAATCTATACCTATTTTAGGAAAGATAATAAGCCTATCAAACGATCTTCCTGAACCTTCTGAAGCTTGTTTATCAAAAATAATTGTAAAGATATATAATATCTTAAATCAAGAAAGACGCGATATATTTCAAAAACATTCTGAAGAACTTGCTGAGGTTTCGAAAAATGCTTCATATGGAATCATGAAAAATGTAATTAGTGGTATGGATATATTAAATGCAATTCTGAATGCTTCTGAGTTTGAAAAAGAATTGAAAGAGTGTTTTAAGTAATCTCCTTATTTTTAATTATAAGTCATATAGGTATTCTTATATTTTTGAAAAATGTTTTTTTTCTGTTTCCAACAATAGATAGATGATTATATGTTTCTAGCAGGTTCGACTCTGAGAAATTTATTTCGAATGTTAATCCACAATCGTTTTAGAATAGGTTGGAAATATATCCCTAAATTATTGATAGATGTTTTTTTAGTATCAATACTCACTCCTCTTCGCTTTATTGAATCGATATATGTAAAATACAAGTTAAAAAAATTAGAACTGAAAGAAGAACCTATTTTTATTCTAGGTCATTGGAGAACAGGAACAACCCATCTTCATAAACTGTTATATCAAGATGATAAATTCATTTACCAAACTTTTCCTGAGAGCATGTTTCCATGGATATTCTTACTTTTTTCTAAATTACTTTTTTTCCTTTTCTCTATTCTAATGCCTAAAACACGTCCATATGATAATATGAGAATGGACACTACTTTTCCTGGTGAATCAGACACTTCCATAATGAATATGTCTTCATATACTCAGAATATGTGTTTCTTCTTCCCTGAAAATCGA
>JAEOTE010000016.1 GCA_016839945.1 Candidatus Heimdallarchaeota archaeon
ATGTTGTTTGCATATCATAGTTTATTCTTGTTCCATTGAAAGAACTCCAAATAATTTTATTTGGATTAAGAAATACCATACTAAATATCTCAGTATCATCAGGTTGAGCTATAATTTTCTCAACATCAGCATATAAACTACCATATGTTCGTTCAGCATAAGGGACAAATGAAGTGTTATCCAATTTTCCTATACCAATACCAAAATCCTCTTGATAAAGTCGATAAATGCACCATACATTCTGACTTTCATCAATTATAATTTCCATAAAATTTTTCCAAAGGCTATTTGAAATGTAGATAGTTTCCCTTTGAAATGAATGAGTGCTGTATTTATTACCGACAAAGTGAGTTATATTCATAAACTCTCCATTTTCTCCATAATACAAATTATGAAAAACATGAATTACCCCATTAATTTCATAGAAATCAACATAAGTAACACTGTAAAGAACAATTTGTCTATTTAGAACAAAAAGCGGAGTTGTATTCACAAACTCTTTAGTCCAGTAATATTTGTGAAAAACCATTTCTCCCCCCTGTGTAACTTCAGAATAGATTATACCTACTTGAAAAACATATCGTATTGATATGCCTTGAGCTCTATCACTTAAGATATTCATTTCAGTAATCCCATCAACAGAGAAAAGATGAATAAGCTTATTTCCTTCAGCAGATTCAACATGAATAAATACGTGTAAATTACCATCACGATCAGTAACAGATTGGGATTCTAGTATCCCTTTATCTTCTACATAATTTGTCATGTACAATAATTTCTCATTTGGTTTTGCTTCTACATTAGCAATAACTGGTATAGTAATGAGAGAAATAATGACAAATAGCAATAGTTTACTTTTTATCTGCATGAATTCCAATTCATTGAAATATCATTCATTTATAATTTTTTGGAAACGGATTATCTATTTTCAAAAATGAATAATAACATCACTGATAACAGTTTTTTTACTAAAAAGATATATGCTACTAGAATGATTATTTTATTGTGAAAATAAAGATTCTTGCTATCATAATATCATCAGTCATAATTGTAGCAACAGGAGTAACACTTCTTGTTATATATTTACCAGACAAACCACCCTCTAATCACACATTTGATTGGGAACCTCCAGCTAATAGTACCTATTTCAGTGACTATGTGAAAGTACCTTACATGGTTACTATGAGAGATGGAGTACAATTATCTACTGATGTTTATGTAAAGAAAAACCTCAGTGAAGCCTTACCTGTTATTCTAATTAGAACACCTTATGGGAGAGAGATGGTAGAAACTTTCTCTTTTTACACTCAACTAGGTTATGTTATTGCAATACAGGATTTTAGAGGTTTTTTTGGATCAGAAGGAGAGATAGAATTTCCTTTCTTTACAGAGCAGAATGATGGTCATGATACACTAAAATGGATTGAAAAACAACCTTGGTGTAATGGAAAAATTGGAACTTGGGGACCTTCCGCTCTAGGAGTTGCACAATACTTAATGGCGCCTAATGCTTCCTCTTCTCTTAAATGTCAACTCCCTATAGTAGCAACTCCTGACTCATATGAAGCAATGTTCAGAGGTGGAGAATTCAGATACGAGCTTGTAGTACCTTGGATGGAAGAAAATGGTTTTACAGAAGAAAGTTTAGCATTTATATCGGAAAAGGAAAAATTGGATGATTTCTGGGATGCTGGAAGAATTGTTAATCAATATAATCAGATAAACGCAGCTTCGATTCATTTTGGTGGATGGTATGATATTTTCACACAAGGTACTATAGACGCTTTTGAAGGTTATCAATACTCAGGAGGAGAAGGAGCAAAAGATAATGCAAAATTAATAATGGGACCCTGGATCCATGAGGGAATGTTTCTAAGGGTACCAACAGGAGAGTATATTTTTCCTAGACAAGACATTGGAATTATACTTAGTGCAACAGATGCTCTTTTTGAGAAATGGTTAAAGGGAAACTCTACTCTTTGGGATCTTTATCCTGAAGTTGCTTTCTATTTAATGAGTGCTTTAGAATATAATCCTACTCAACTCGGAAACAATTGGTATCAATCAAACGTTTGGCCAGTAAACAGTGAAATATCAGAACTATTCTTTGATTCAAGTTCTGGGAGTTTAGAATCTGATGAAAACTATATGGTATTTAATCAGATTACTTGGGAGTGGGATCCAAGTAATCGTACTCCAACATTAGGTGGTGGAAATTTAGCATTACCTGCAGGTATGTATAACCAAGAACCTGTTGAAGGAAGAGATGATGTTATAGTTTTTACAACCCCTGATCTAACTGAACAAGTAGCTGTTGTTGGTCAGATTAATGTAACAATATTTATTTCTTCAAACTGTACTGATACAGATTTCACTGTCAAATTAACAGATGTTTACCCTGACGGCAGATCTATGCTAATCACTGATACAATCATTAGAGCTAGAAATCGTAATGGTTTCTCGGAATGGGATTTTATGGAGCCTGGAGTAGTATATGAGATTTCAATCCCATTAGATAGTACTGCTTATTTATTCCTGCCAGGACATAGAATTAGAGTAGCTATTTCAAGTTCGAATTACCCAAGGTTTGAAGTTAATCCTAACACAGGAGAACCTCTTTGGCAAAATACTACTACATATGTAGCAAATAATACACTTTACACAAATGTAACTTATCCTTCAAGAATTTCGTTACCAATTGTTGATTATGATAGTTTAATTCCTTTCTCATTTGATTTCTCATCTATGTTACAAAGAGACAGTCCTAGTATAAAGAAAAGCATTATTCATGAACTCAGTATTCAAAGAAGTTCCTTCAAAATTGAAATGATAATTATTGCAGACAGAAAAGAGATTTACGTTTGAATTTTTCTTTGGAATTAGATTTTTTTCTCAATACTGCTTCTAGACAAAAGATATTTAAAAAAACAAAATCATTCATGAATGAAAACATTGAACAGCAAAGACCCTAGAATCAGAGAATCCTACCTTTTTAAGAAGTTAAGAAATAATGCAGTTCAATGTAATACTTGTAATCGCAGATGCATCATTCAAGAAAACGAGATTGGATACTGTAAAACAAGAAAGAACATAGAAGGAAAAC
>JAEOTE010000152.1 GCA_016839945.1 Candidatus Heimdallarchaeota archaeon
AACATAAATTGCTTTAAGACTACTATTTCTCTCTTTCCAAAAAGATGGTCTGAGAAATGAGGGTATACCTAATCTTATTTTTCCAGTTGTTTTTAATACTTCTTTAAGTGCAATCCAGAGTTCTTTCAAACTCATTTTTGCTTTACCAGTTTTTGGATCTATGACCATGAAGTTGAATGCAAGAAATGCGAGGAAAGATAAACCACCAAGTAAGAAGAAAGTTACTCGGAAAGCTGAAACATCAGTATTAACCATTAGTTTTGAAAGAGAGAATAATCCACTTCCTAGGCATGGCCCAATAGCCCAACCTAGAGTTTGTGATAAAATAAACCAGCCTAGATTTCTTCCTTTCTTATCTTCTTCTGAAATATCTACGATAGCTGATTCTGCGACAGGCCATACTAAAGCTGATGCTATACCTTGGAAAAATCTAACCAAGAATAATGACCAAAAAGCTTGAGCTAAACCAAAACCAAATGTAAGAAAAACATACATTGCCAATCCAACGACTATAACAGGTTTCCTACCTGCAACATCACTCATCTTTCCATAAACTGGTGCAAGAAAAGCTCGAGAAATCATCATTGCTGATGTTAATAATCCAATCTGTGTGGTAACATTGATTACCATGAATCCCCAATCAAAATCAAAGAAAAAGAGATCAGCATAGATTGCCATAAATGGGAGTATAGCACCCCAACCTAGGTTAACTATGAAACTAGAAAGCATTAATCCTAGTAGTGTTTGTCTCTCTTTCTGCATCACTTTTTCCTTTAAAATTTTGTTTAAAAATATGTTTATCCTTTCACATTTAGTTTAATACTTGAAGAACTGACAGTTTTCTTCCTAATCCTAACATTTTTTTATGAATGTCGAAAAGGAATCTTATGCCCGAACAATCCTATATTTACGCAAAAGAAGTTAAACCCTCAGAAGTCACAGTAAAACTTCGAGGGTGGGTTTACAGAATACGTAAAATGAAAGACAAGATATTTGTTATTTTACGAGATGCTTCTGGACTAGTTCAGTGTATTGGTTCAGAGGATAAAATGAAGCCTGAAGCATGGAATGCTCTAAATGAAACAGCTATTGAGAATGCAATTCATGTTGAAGGAATTCCAAAGGAGGATGCAAGGGCAATAAATAATGTAGAGATTCATCTAAGAAATTTCAAGCTTATTCACAAAGGAGAAATCTTCCCAATTGCTAAAGATAAGAGTAAGGAATTCATCCTAGACAACACACATCTGTTCCTGCGAAGTTATCAATCAACAAACATATGGAAAGTTAAAGCGAACGTTCTAAGAGGAGCAAGAGAGTGGTTCTTTGAGAATGGGTTCTATGAAACTACACCACCAATACTTACAGGTTCTGCTTGCGAAGGTGGAGCAACTTTATTCAAATTGAAATATTTCGGTGAAACAGCTTATCTCAGTCAAAGTGTTCAACTATATTTAGAAGCTCTAATTTACAGCTTAGAAAAAGTATATGCAGTAACTCCAAGCTTCAGAGCAGAGAAAATGAGAACAAAACGACATATCAACGAGTTTTGGCATATTGAAGGTGAAGAAGCTTTTGTAGACTTTGAAGGGAACATGAAAATCCAAGAGGAATTAGTTGAATACATCGTTCATTTTGTTCTAGAGAATAATCGAAAAGAACTCCTAGAGATGGAAAGAGATATCTCAATTCTAGAATCAGTCAAAACTCCGTTTAAGAAAATAACTTACAAAGAAGCTATTGACACTCTAAATGAAAATGGATTCAATCTAAAATGGGATGATGACATAAAAACTGAAGAAGAAAGAAAATTATCTGAAATAATTGGTGAAGCTTTCTTTGTAACAATGTATCCATCACATCATAAACCATTCTATGTAAAGATAAATGAAGATGATCCAAAATGGTGTTATTCAGCTGACTTGATGGCTCCAGAGGGATTTGGAGAATTGATAACAGGTGGACAGAGAGAAGATGTTTTAGACACACTTGTGAGAAGAATCAAAGAAGAAGGTTGGGAGACTAAGGATTATGAATGGTATATTGATTTAAGAAAATATGGATCAGTCTATCATTCAGGATTTGGTTTAGGTGCTGAAAGATTGACATGGTGGATATGTGGATTGGATGCTATTCAAGAAACTCTACCCTTTCCACGAACACGTAATAGAATTTACCCATAACAACATCAATTTTTTTTCTTTTTCTTAAAATTCAGTTGATACGAAAACCAATTACCAAATTCTTCAGATAATTCAAAACCGGCTTCTTTGGCCCATTTTTTCTCAGTTCTGCGTAGAGGATAATCAGGATCAATAAATAACTCACAGAGAGAGATTATTCCATTTGGTTTTATTATTCTTTTGAATTCTTTCAATGCCTTTACTGGTTCAGGGATTTCAGGTAAACAGGTTATAGCAAATATCACATCCACTGATTCATCTTCAAAAGAAAGGTTGTAAACATCATCAAGTTTTGGGATAACATTGTTAATTCCTTCTTTATGCAATCGCTTTTCCAATCTATTTAACACTTGTATTTGTATATCGATAGCATAAACTTTCCCATCAGGCAATATCTGATTTGCTACTGCAAAAGTATAACTCCCTTTTCCAGGACCAATTTCTACGATTATATCACCAGGTTTTGCACCCATATTAGTAGCAATTTCCTCAGGATTTTGCCAGTATTTTCTTCTAATAGGATGATCTATTAGATTTGTAGCAAATGGAGGGATAGGAAAGGGGTATATTCTTCTAATCAGTTTAACTACTGTGAGAACAAGAAATAACCAAACTATTGGAATTCCAATAATAACTATAAAAACAATCAAAGCTGGATGCATTGAAAGTAAAGACACAAACGAATATAAAAATATTTTAGATTTTTACAGGTTCTTATCAAGTAATTGATTTAATTATGTATATAAATGCATATAACCAATTCTTTACTGAGAGCAAGAAATGACTTATGGATTTGAGATAGTTAAAGATGGGATTTTCAAAAGAACATACACAGTTTATGATTTAGCAAATAATTCAATAAGTTTTAAAGCTGAAATTATTGGAACTTTTAAACCAAAGATTATTGTATTTACCTATGAGGGAGTAGAGGAATTGCAATGTACAAAAATTGGAGGTTGGAGAGAAAATTGGAAAGTTTCTAAGAAAGGATTAGTTATTTCTGAATTTAAACAAGGCGGAGGGTTATGTAGTGGAGAATATATACTTAGAACAGGTTATCAGACATATTTAGCTCCTAGAACAATTGGTTCTTTTTTTGAATTTCAAGATGATATAGGTAAGATAAAATTTAGTGTCAATAGAAGAAGCTTTAGTGGAAAGTGTATTATTGAAGTATCAGAATCTTTTGAACCTTTAGTTGCTATAAGTGTTGGGCTTATACTGAATTTGATAATTGAACAACAAGCAGCAGTAGTTGTATCAACTGCAGCTATTGGTAGTGTATAATATTAAAAAAAGAAAGGAATAGATTGTTGAATCTATTGTTTTTCATGTGCTTTATCGAAGAAATGAGTTTTGTGTAAAACTTTGCCTTCTTTATTATGCGGAGTTTTAACTAAATGACCTGTTGCTTTTTCTATTTCTCTAACTTCATCAGCTAGTAAACCAGCTTGTCTAACTAATTCATGAGCTGCAGCTACTTTTGTTAGAGCTTTTTCTCTATCCTTTTCAACAAAACAACCGTTTACATTCAATTTTCCTGCTTCTGTTAAGATATTTAATGCAGCCATTGCTTTTGCTCTGGAGTACTCGTTTGAAAATTGAAAACTTGTTACTACACCAATACTTGACATATTTCTTGTTGGTGAAGTTGGTTTATCTCCTGCTTTTAGTTGGTCAATTACACCATCTAGAAGATTAGTGATATATGAAAAAACTCCACATGCACTGAAAGCTGTAATGATATAACCATTGAAAAGACACATTTCAGTAGGATCGAGGAAATCAAGTTTAGCTCCAATCATAGGATCAAATGAGCAGATTATATATCCTACACCTTCTTCTTTCCATTTTTCTCTTAGCTCTTTATCAGCACCATCTGAAACAACAATCACAGGATACTTCTCTTTGTATTTGTCAATAACAGCTTGTGGTCCTTTATCATTTGCATTGGGTGATATCATCACCATAAGGTCTGTTTCTACTTGATCAATCAAAGGAAAAAGTCTTTCAGCTGCTTCAGGTTTCATTTTGGTTGAAGAACTAATAACAGTTGAATCAATATCTGTTCTACTAGCTCTCTCATCTAACATTATATCTATAAGAGTTGTTAGAGTGATATTACCTATTTTCACGAAAGTAATTTTAACCATAGTAATCAGAAACAAATAATTTTGTACCCTTTATTAATCTCTTGGTTTTTGTATAATTGAAGAGGATAGAAAAGAATTGTATAAAATTAACGAATAGTAATATTTTAGAACAAGAATAATAAAGAAGTATTAGAATGAAGAGAGATCCACTGATTATCGGAACAGCATCGGTACTAGTTATAGCGTTTACGTTATCTCTGCTAAATATCTATGTTTTTCCAAATATTTTCTATAACATTGATGTTTATAGAAATACTGATAATCAAACACAGTTGGATTTACTCTACGGTGTTGAAAGAATCAATCTTAATTCTTCAATTTTTGAAGATACTAATTCTTCTTTGATTTTAACCTCGTATCCTGAGTATCAAATCATGAATGTTAGTTTGATGATTGATTATACATCTCTACATTTATCAGCAGCTTATGATTATCTAACAGCTAATGCACCCAAAAGAATAAGATTCAAGTATAATGGGACAATAGTTGGAGCAGCTAATAATTCAGACATTTATGAAAATTGGATAAGAGATGAGTTTGATAATGGTGGAATTGGTAAATACTTCTGTTTTATGAACTCATCATTACAATACGAAATATATTCCAATTTTGCTGGAGTTGGTTTAGCATCTTATTCTGAAACCAATATTATAAGTAACTTAGAAGACATTTTCGCAAATCCAGACAGAAGACCTGATTTTGTAATTTATCAAAAAATCACTTACTTCGAAAGTAGAGGATTCTTATCTGAATTTTCTACAGAATTTGAACGAATCGTTTTTGTAAATATTTTTGGTGATATCATTTTCTTCTTGTCTAATGAAGGGATATGGATGGAACCTCTTTTTCTTAGTTAGAACATGATTTCCTTTTTCATAACCTTTAAATCACTACATTTTCGATTTTACTTATGGCACAATCAAGTCAACCTTTTGGTTTTAAAATAAGACAAAGAATTTTTGCATTTGGTGCAACTTATGATATTATGGACGAAGCAACAGGTGAACAAATATTTGCTGCAAAGAAGAAAATATTCACAATATTGCCTAGACTGTGGATAAGGAATATGCAAGGAAAAGAATTGATTACTATCAAATCTAATTTCTTTAGAACTAGATGGAACATTTATCAAGGAAATAACTTAGTTGGAGCAGTAAAGTTCCCACTCATCAAATTTTGTGGTATTAAATTTGATGTGGAACTAGCAGGGAATGAATACACCGCATCAGACATTTTGGGTTGGTCATTTACTGTTAAAGATAGAAGCGGTCAAATCGGATTTTTATTAGATAAGAAAGTTTTCAGAATAAAAGACACATATAAGGTAGTGGTCTACCCTCCTTTGGAACCTATTTTTGGTTTAGCTGCTGCTCTTGCAATAGATGTTAAATTTTACCAAGGAAATAGATAAAATCTATTCCTTCATTTTTTTATTATTAATTGCTGTTTCATAAAATTTTAAAGTAACCTTGTTTTTTGTTTCAGAGATGACAAACGATTTAGATCAAGCACTTAAGGAAATGTCCGTATCTGAATTCGAAAAAAGAGCTACTGCAAAAGAATTAACTATGTCTGATAATGCCACTATAAAGGTCTTTCATTCAAAAGCTCCAGAAAAAACAAGAAATGGTTATACACTTGTTTTAATCCCAGGATGGGCAACAATTGTTCCCTCTTGGGACAAATTTCTTATGGAAGCTGTAGATGATTTTGATGTTGTTTATTTTGAATCAAGGGAAAAAGAATCATGTAAATTATCAAAAGAATCAAAAGTTGGAATGGATCGAATGGCATATGATATAAAAGATTTAATAGATCAGCTGAAAATCGATGAAAAAAAGTTAGTTCTATTTGGATCCTGTTTAGGAGCAACAACCATTATTATAGGTTTATATAATGATTGGTACAATCCTTTCATGCCTGTTCTGGTTGCACCTCCTCCTCGTTTTGAAGTTCCTCCTGTATTGAGACAGATGATACCTATTCTTCCAACATTTTTCTTTAAACCTGTTAAACCCATTCTTATATGGTGGGTTAAGAAGTTCAAAACTGAATCACCTAAACAAGCTGCAAAGTACATCAGATCTATTGAAGAAGCAGATGTGAAGAGGTGGAAAAAAGTAGGATTACCACTGGCATTCAAAAGATTTTGGAAAATATTTCCTCATATAGATCATCATAACCTCTTAGTTGCTATGGAGGAGGATAAAATGCATGATGTGAAGATTACACAGAAAATAGCTAAGATGATGAAAAACTCAGTATATGTGAATTTGAGTAATAATGAAAATACTCATGCTGCAATAATGGTTAAAACAATCAGAGAATATCTTCCTCAATTCATAGGAAAGAATAACTAAAATCAAACTTAAAATTTAATAACCACTAATTTCTCTCTTATCTGTTATGAAGATAAAGCAACTTGGTCTAGAGGATGTAAGGTCTGTAGAGTGGATTGATGAATCTAATAGTTTACAATTAATTGATCAAAGGCATATACCTTTCAGAATAAGTTTCATTCAAATGAATAATGTTGAAGAAGTATGTAAATCAATCAAAGAGATGGTTGTAAGAGGAGCACCTGCAATAGGTGCAACAGCTGCTTTTGGAATAGTAATAGGAGTTAAAGAAATTGAAGATCTAGCCGAGAATGAGAAGAAAGAAAAATTAAACCAATCTTTGAAAGACCTTCTAGCAACTAGACCTACAGCTGTAGATTTGGGTAATTTCGCATTAGAAGCTTACAATACTGCTTTAAAGTCCAATTTCTCTTTTGAAAAAACTTTGCAAAAAGCAAAGGATTTAGCTAACCACATGGTTGATGAATGCAAAACCATTGGTATGAAAGGAGCTGATTTAATTGCTGATGGAGATACAGTTTTAACTCACTGTAATGCAGGTCCTTTAGCAACCGTAGATTATGGTACAGCTTTAGCACCAATTTTTATTGCACATGAACAAGGAAAAAATGTGAATGTTATAGTAGATGAAACTAGACCAAGGTTACAAGGAGCAAAGATAACAGCATGGGAATTGGAACAAGAAGGAATTGAACACAAAATTATACCTGATTCAGCAGCAGCATTTCTTATGTCAAAAAGAAAAGTTAACAAAGTGATTCTTGGAGCTGATAGATGTCTAAAGGATGGAACTATTTCGAATAAAATTGGTACACTCTCACTAGCAATCGCAGCTAGCTACCACGATATCCCCTTTTATTCAGCTTTCCCATGGTCAACAATCGATAAAGATTCTGAAAGTATAGAAAGCTTTGATATTGAATATAGAAATGAAGATGAAGTGAAATATGTTACAAGTTTTGAAGAAAAAATCTTGATTGCTAACCAAAACTCTGAAGCTTTGAATCCAGCATTTGATATAACACCTTCGGAATTAATAACAGGTTATATAACAGCTAAAGGAGTTTTAACTAGTAATCAATTAAAAGAAGAAATAATAAAAAAAGAAAAATAAAAAAGATTATTTTTTCTTACGATAAACTGCAATTAATGCAGTTACTGATAAGAAACCTAGTGCAACATATAGTATGTTTGGAGCATCAAGTTGGATAGTCTGACCATCGTTGTTATTTCCTGAAGCTTCTTCAACAACAACAGTTACAGTAGCAGTATTATTGTATCCTAATGTATCATATGCTTTTATTTCAAAAGTCCAAGTTCCTAAACCAAGAGTATCAAGATCTACTATAACATCTATATTAGGAGTAATCCAAGTATCATTATCATAGAGAGCACCGTTCTTGAAAACCTCGTATTCAAATGGATTATCATCGAAAAGAACCCATTTGATTTCTTTGTCTTCACCTACTTCCATGTAAATTGTACTTGTTGGTCCATTAATTGATGGTGGAACTGTATCAACAGAAGTTCCATCAGTTGCATGAATGATTAATTCATAGAAAGATACATATCCAGTCATATCGGAAGCGATAATTGTGATGTTATAATCTCCAGGAGTGAAAATCCAATCTTTAAGATTTAAACCGAAAGTTTTACCGTCTGTCCAAGAACCGGAATCCAGTATTGCTCCATCAAGAAGGAATTCGAAATAATTAGGATTGTCATCATTTAGAGTCCAGAACATTGTTTTTGAATCTCCTATGTGGTAATCTATTTCCCCAGGAGCATGTCCATTGATTTGTGGATATTCAAGTAAAATATCATCCAGTACTTCAACTGTTAGGTAAATATCTTGAAACACTCCTACATTGTCATAGAAATGAATCCAATAATCATATGTTCCCATAGATAGAAAGTCCCAAAAACCTATGGAATCGTTTTGAAAACCAACCCACCAATCATAGAAGATATAACCAAATCCATCATGTTTGTAAATAGCAACTGTCCAATTAGTGTCAGAATATACATTATAATAAAACCAACTGTCACCTTCATAAACTGTAGCGTCAATTGGTCCTTCAATCCAAGAGGGACCCCAGGAAGGAATAGTGGTTCTATAATCATCTACCCATGTTGTCCAAGTTGTGTTATGATTTGGATTATAATCATCAAAGACATCGAATCTGAGTTGATAGCTCCAATAAGGTCCATCAAATGGTATAGCACTTACAGGAATATCATAGAATTTTAATCCAGCATTATTTGATGCAAAGGTATCAAAATAAGCTCCTGCAATATAAACATCAATTGTGACTGTAGAATAAACATTGTTAATATAAAATGGAATACTTATCATTGAAGTTGTATTATCTACTGTATTGTCGTATGATTTTATAACCATAGATGGAAGATCTGCATCAAGAACAGGAGTATATCCTACACTTGTCTCTTCTAATTTCCAGACTGATGTGTAAAGATCTTTATAATGATATTCTACTTCTAAATAAGTTCCTAATTCAACACTTGTATTTGAATAATCAGCATCTCGGTAGTCGTAATATGTGTAATCATATTGCAGAATATACCCAGTAGCATTATCAACATAGTAAGTTAATAGTTGTCCCCAATTTACAGTCTCCCAGTATGTAACATCATAATATCCATAAAAATTCATATAACTATCTGTATATTCATATGAATAAATATCAACGAATATTGGTTGTGTTATTCCATTAATAGTAAATGGTAATGTTGTTGATGTATTATACCAAGTACTACCAAAATTGTCAGTAATATCTAGATTGACAACTCCAGAATAAATATCAAAATATTCATCTGGATTTAAATTGCTATACTTATAATCAAGTGTAATATTTTGTGAAGTTGGTGGACCATTTGGAATCCAGCTGCTTATATCCCAATAATAGCTTTCATCATAATAATAATCCATTAAATCATACAATGTATAAGTATGATTTACATAAGCAAAACTGCCAAAATCTTGATTTATTACATAGCTATGAACGTCTTGTGCATAAAAATCCCAATTGTGAATATACCAATAGGAATTCTCATAATACTCTGGAGGTGGATTAAATTCGAACCATTTTTTATGTTCAGTTTTATGTTGATCATAAACATCTACAGTATACAACAACTGATCCCCAACATTCAAGTCAGTGTATGCTACTACAGTGTTTAGATTAACAAAACCTCCAACGAAAATAACTATAACTATATTTGCGCAAATTATATAACTAAGACCCCTTTTCAAAGGTTTACACCCATTATACTTTCTCTTTTTCTTTTATATAAGAAAGGTGGTAGAGTTATCCGCGATAGAAGTAAAGCGCGTAAAACTGAAATTTTGAAAAAGAGAGATTTGCTATGATTCTTGTCCAGCCAATTTTGTTTTAATTATATATTTTTCTAACTGCTTGTAATTCTGAGAAACATCCATATCAAGTCCAAAACCTAGATCATTAACAACTATTACATCTGCTTTCATTTTGAAAGCTCTTTCCAAGATTTGTACAGCATCTTTCAACTTCGCAACTTTCAATACAACTTTAAGAATCTTAGTCCAAGTTGAAGGACGTTTAAAGACATACCATGCAGCAGCCCAGAAAGATCTTTTCCTTCGAATCCTAGCAATACTTGCTATAACTTCTTGCCCTTCATATATTGCCCTTTTACTTAAAGAAAACATTTCTCCTGGAAAAACTTGGTAATCCTTGAGAGGAGCTACAACCCTTCCAGCATCGGGAAACCATTCTTTTGATAATTGATGAGGAACAACACCAAGAATGAAATCGTAACCTTCTCTTTCTTGAACAGCTTCTAGAAATTCATCGATTTTTTCAACAGTAATTCCAGGAGTATCTGCCATACAAACAACAATCTCATCATACTCCTTTCCTTGAGATTTTAGGTATTCATATCCTTCAAGATATTTGATGTTTAAATCTGCGTAAAAATCAATAGGTAGATATTCTACTTGATCACCGAAATCAATGTCTTCTCTAGACACACCCAAACTGTAAATTGTCTCGACATATTTAGATTTTACTAATTCTTCCACAACCCATGAAATAACTGGTTTTCCAAGCAAAGGAAGAAGAACTTTTGTCTCATATTTCTCTTCAGGATCTAATACTTGCATTATTTCTCTACGAATGTTTCTGTCCCTTCCTGACATCAAGAATATTGGAAATTTTTTTGTCATTTATAGTTCACAAAGTATCTATCAGTATTGTCTTAAAAAATTTCCTAGAAATTTTGGAAAAACAGATTTTTGAATTGTACAATCTTTTATTCTCTAAAGCTTAGGAAGTATTTATATTAAGAACAAAGATACTTTGCTCGATGCTACCTGGAACTCTATCACTTATTTTTTTCTGCATTGAGTTAGTTATTCTAGTTGTTGTAATAACACTCAATCGTGACCACCCTTTCTTCTGGACAATAATCCTTTTTTTAGCATTGCTACAGCTATATCAGCTTTCAGAATTCTTAATTTGTATTGGTATTAATGAAAATATTACAGGAAGAATTGCTTACGTAATAATCACATTTCTTCCACCCTTAGGATATTTCCTTTGCACTAAAGTAGTAGGCTGGAAATATCCTGATTATTGGCTAGGTTTTGCAGCTGGAACAGGTTTTTCTCTTTATTACTTAATAGTTCCTAATTCTGTTAGGTTAATTGACTGTAATCCTCTTTATGCAGTCTACAACTCTGATCTATCACCTTATTATGGAATTTACTATCTAGGTTTAATCGTTTATAGCATTCTCTTCATTGTTGCTCATTTGATTTTTAAGAATGATAGAATTAAACAAAAAAGTGGAGCAATTGTATTAGTGGGTTATCTTTCTTTTCTTACACCTATGTTCTTAATGGTTTTAATAGATTCATCTTTTAGAAGTGCTATCCCTAGTATTATGTGTAAATATGCTTTATTATTAGCTGTTACACTGCTAGTTTTTTCGTTTGTAAAACCTTCAAAAAAAGATGTGAATAATGCAACATCTGATTAAGACGTTATTATTTCTTTTTAGTCTTAGAAACATATTCTTCTAGTTTTTTATGATCTTCTGGTAAATCCATATCCATAGACAATCCAGGATCATTAACAATCGCAACATCAGATTTAAGATTGTAAGCTTTCGAAAAACAAATTATAACATCATTTAGTGTCCCTTTTCCTCTAACAATCTTAATTAATTTAAACCAAGTACTTGGTTTTCTTGCAACTACTTTAATCAAAGACATGAAAGTTCTTGATTTTCTTACATCTGTAGTAGTGAAACTGTCCATTACTTTTTGATATTCATTAATAGCTCTAGGACTAAGCATCGCCAGTTCTCCTTGTGTTATATTAATATCTTTTAGACTAGCTATAGCTCTCTTCGAATCAGGAAAAGACTCTTTTACTGCTTCATGAGGTACTACAGAGAGTATAAAGTCGTAATCTTTTTTATCTTGGATGTATTCAAAAAAAGAATTAATTCCTTCAACCGATACACCAGGACAGTCACCACTACATCCAATAATTACTTCATGATATTTGTTATTATCTATTAAATAATCTAGTCCTGCTTTGTATTTTTGTGAAACATTAGATTGATAATCGACTGGCACAAAATGAATAGGACCTTCAACGCTCAGATCCTCTTTTGATAAGCCTAAAATATAAAGTCCTTCAACATATGGAGATTTCAGTAGTTCTTCAATTACCCATTCAATAACAGTCTTCCCCAAGAATGGATAGAGAACTTTGGATTTATACTTCTCTTCAGGATCTAAACCATCAAGGAATTCTCTTCTCTCTACATCTCTACCTGCTAGAAGTAAAATTGGATATTTCATACTTTGTCACTAAGTTATAATTTTACTCATTTATATGATTTTACTGAATTCTGATTACTAAACATCATTATAGATTAGATTAACCTAATCCTTCAATATAGGGAATATTATACATCTCACAAACGAATTTCTTAATTTTCTCATAATCCTCAACAAGGTCGATATCCATGCCAAATCCAACATCATTTACAATTACAGTTTTCACTTTACCTTTCGCTATTCTGGCAATTATCTTTTCTCCACCTTTAAGTTTCAAATTTCCAAAGAGAAAACTAATGATAAGAGGCCATGTACTTGGTGTTTTTAGAAATAATTTCAATATTGGAAGTAAAGCACTGCCTT
>JAEOTE010000017.1 GCA_016839945.1 Candidatus Heimdallarchaeota archaeon
GATCAAGTTGAAAGACATACTTATAGTATAAAGGAATAACAGCAAGAAGATTAATCGTAACAGCATTCATCATAAATGAAAAAATCACAAAAAATATGAAGGATTTAGATTTGAAGGTTTCTTTAATTGCTTGCCAGATTGGTAATGGTTGTGAATCCTCACCTTCTAGCGATTTTTCTTTTATTTTTGTTGATCCAAAAACCATCAGAATAAGAGCAACTACACCAATGGAAATGAAAATCAGCGACATATTACCACTACTTAGTGTTGTAGAAGTAAGCACCAAATTGGGTGACATAGAGGCTATTCCAACAGGTATCATACTAAGTAACAAAGCAATCAACATAATTCTGGTTCGTTCGTTTGTGCTTGTGGTTTGATCAACTTGCATTGCACTAAGATTCAAACCAGCAATTGTCAAACCTGTATCAAAAATAAAGAGAGCTACAAGTAAAAAGATGAAAAGAGAAACTTGTGACCATCTGGAAGATGCTAACCAAAACATTAGATAGCCAACAAAGTAGAATGGTATGGATATTCGAACAAAGAAAGCTCTTTTTCCTCTTTTATCCATTCTCTTTTTATCAGACATGTAACCAAAAATAGGATCATTAATTGCGTTCCAAACAGCGAAGACAATCATTACGATTCCGTAGTTGATAGGATCCATGTGAAGTATATCAACATAGAAACCAAATAGTGCACCCATGAACAGAGCACCAAACATGTCAGAACCAGATTTTGTTAGACCAATATAGATGCGTTGTCTAAAAGAAACACGCTGATCATTTTTTAATGGATAATTGGTTAGTTCTGGTTCTAAATTACTCATTTTTTTATCTTTTCAACATAATAGAAGGTTTCCTTATCAACTTTGCTTAAAAAAACTGAAAAAAAGAAAAGGGATGTTTCTGTTGTTTATAGTTTTTTACTAGAATATTGTTGTTAACTTTGTTACATTTCATAAGAACTCTCTAGAGTAATAACTTCAATACTTTCTCTTCGTTCTTCAAGTTTCTTAGTTAGTTCAATGTATTTTGGATCAGTTCTAAGCTTTTTGACAGTTTCTTCGTAGTGAGCTTGGTCTTTGTAGACTGTCATAAGGTACATTTCAGATTTATCATCAACATTTGTACCACCACCAAGAACCTGAACATCATACTTTTTGTAGATCTTGCTGAATTCATCGAAACTATCTTCATAAACAGGATCTGTAGATTTGTTTTTTGCTTTATATAATTTGTATAACATGACAGACAATTCGTTAATAAGCTTCTTAAAGGTGGGTTTCTACCAAAAGTATCTGAGCAATATTATATCATTTTAATATGTATAAATTTTTATTCTAATATCTTTTATTTAGGTTCAATGAAAGCATTAATCATTTATTTCACTTCACTAGGAAGAACAAAAAAGACTGCTGAAGCTATTGGTAGTCAATTATCAAATTATGAAGTAGATTACTTCCCCTTTATATTAACTGGTACTTTTGGAATGAAAGTAAGTATTCAAACTCAACACAATAAAGGTGATTTTTCAACTATTGCAAAAGAGTTGAGCGATTTAGAAAAAATTGATCAAAATCATGATTTAGTCATTCTTGGTATGCCTACATATGGTGATTACCCTCCTAGTGCATTTTATGAAATTGTAAAAAGATTGGATATTAAAGGAAAGAATGTGATAATCTTTGGTACCTGTAGTATAACTGGAACAAAAACTATGGAAATAATGAAGAAAACAGTTGAGGAAGCTGGAGGGATAATTGTTGAACAAGCTAGATTTAAAGGATTCTTTAAACCTAAACTCAAAAAAGCAGCTCAATTTGGTCGAATGATAAATGATTCTTCTCGATGAATGATATTCAATTATCTTTTTAAGAGCTTATTTCCCTTTAATTGTGAAATTTATGAAAAATCTAAGTTGTTTTGTTATAGGATTTAGTGGGATAGTAAGTGCTGGAAAAACTACTTTACTCAAAGAAGTAGCAAAATCAATCGAAGATTCAGTTTCAATGATATGGGACGATTACGACCATCTTGTGAAACTAGATTTTGAAGATCCAATCGAATGGGTAGCAGATGGGTGTGACACAAACAAATGGAAAACAGTCCAATTTATTGAGGATTTGCGTTCTTTGAAAAAAGGAAATCCAATAAATCATCCTATAACAAAAGAAAAAATCAATCCAGCAAAATATATCCTAGTAGAAGATCCAACAGGGAGAACACGAACAGAAATTGCTGAATTAATCGATTATTTGATATTCATTGATCTTCCTCATGAAATATCATTAGCCAGGACTTATTATAGGGAATTAAACAATGAACAAAAAAAGAGATCTGATGAGGAGATTGTTAAAGTTCTGAGGTTCTACACACAAAGGTATTTAGATTGGTTTTATTCTGCACTCAAGATTATAGAGAAAAGAATTAGAGAAGATGCTGATTTAGTTGTTGATGGTTTGATAACTACTAGTGAACAAGTAGAAATTGTGATATCAAAAATTCGCGATTGCATCTAATAGTTAAATAATTCTTATAAGTGCCTCTAGGTGTATTTTGTAAATCGAGAGCTGAAATTTATTCTAGAGAGAAGTGATGGAGAATGACTAAAGTTAAAGTAACTGTTATAAAGAAATTTAATCCAAAGGATGTTTTTGGTCATGAAATCAAATATCCAAGAGGAGACATTGTTCCAACCTGTTACGTTTTTGATGAAGGAGAAGAATTCATCATAGAAAACTTAGAAAAACCCGAGAAGTTTTGTGGATGGGGATGGAAAACAGTTGTAAAGGACATTGAACTTTTAGTTTCAGGAGAATATGAATACTGGATTTCTCCTGGAATAATTTACAGTAGTTGTACAGATGGAGCAAGACCAGTATGTTTCCAATTGGAAAGAATAACAGAGTAGGTGATTATTATGAGAAGTAAAGTTAAAATAACTGTTGTAAAGCAATTCTTGCCAGAAGATATTTTCGGACATGAATATACTCTTGTGTCTGGGCAAACAGTATCAAATTGTTCAATGAAGGC
>JAEOTE010000153.1 GCA_016839945.1 Candidatus Heimdallarchaeota archaeon
CTTTTTATCTTCTTTTTTCTTCTTTGCCTTAGTTTCTTTAGGTTTTGTGAGATCCTTTGTTAAATGGTAAATCTTTCGCAAATCTAGAAAAACTCCTTTTCCCCTAAAGACTGCATTATGAGCTTCTCCTGGTTCATAGATATATTTTCCTTTTTTCTCTACAACTGCCTGGAATGAGCAGTCTTCCCAAATAGGAAATGTGATTGTGAAAGATCCTTTTTCTTTTAAGAAAACTTTAGCTTCTGTAATGTCTGAACTCAGGTTATTCTTATTTCCTATCAGATAAACATTATCTATATCTTTGATTTCTCCTTTGTAAATTATAGTTATTTCAACAAATTCCTTCTCTGTTATACTTACTGAACCCATGTATAATGGGAATTCTTCTTCTTCAACATCACTCATAATACTCACCCTAATTACACTTATATTCAAAAAAGGTTTTCGCTAATTCTTAATGTAAATTTATATAAAAAATCGGATCAAACCTATGATATTGTGCGTCATTGTTTATTTGCGCTTATTTTTCAAAGAAATCATATAGCGTTTCAATTATGTAGTTGATATTTTCATCACTCAAAGAAGTAACCATAGGTAATTCAAAATGAAGCTTAGCTATGGATTCAGCATTTGAGCATCTTACATTTGAATAATCAGGATACTCTATTACTCTGGAAAGATGCCATTTAGATAATTCTTTGTAACAAGGTTGTTGATAGCATAACATTGTATAGAAAGCTCGTGAGCCTATATTCTTTGATTTTAGATGCTCTATAATCTGTTCTTGAGTTATACCTTCTTTTACAATAAGTGGAGCCATTATATAATCTGAATGAGTATGGCCTGGCAATATCTTTTGCACTTTAATGTCTTCAAGTTCATTTAGTCGTTTCCTATACATGTCACCATTGTAATGCCTTTTAGATAGAATTTCTTCAGCTCTATCCATTTGCACATTCATAATAGCCGCAGTCATGTCTGTCATGCGATAATTGTAACCTATCAAATAATGTGCATAACCTCCAGCAGGACTACGTCCATGATTTTTGATGCTTTTTATTTTTTCAAAAAGCTCTTCATTATTTGATGTAATTGCTCCACCTTCACCACCAATTAGATTCTTAGTACCATAGAAAGAATAACAACCAATTTCACCAAAGTTTCCTACATGAACTTCATCTATAAGTGCACCATGACTTTGCGCACAATCTTCAATTATCACTAAATCTCGATCTTCTGCGATATCTACCAAGGCTTTCATATCACAAGGATTGCCAAAAATATGTACAGGCATTATGGCTTTAGTTTTCTTTGTTATTTTCTCCTCTATCTTTTCAGGATTTATATTATAGGTTTCAGGATCAACATCAACAAAAATAGGTACTGCTCCAGAATGTAAAATAGTATTTGAGGAAGCAATAAACGTATAAGGTGTTGTTATAACCTCATCCTTAGGACCAATATCTAAAGCAACTAGAGCTAAATGAAGCGCTGCTGTTCCATTAACAACAGTTGTTGTGAATTTAGATCCAGTGAATTTAGAAAATTTTTCTTCAAATGAACGGGCATTTTTCCCTTCAATTAGAAATCTACTTTCAACAACTTTTTTCACTGCATCAATTTCTAGTTCTTTGATATCTATATCAACAACAGGTATCATATAACTCTCCTTTTTACTGTTTTTGAGTAAATTACAGTAAAAACAGATGTTTATTAAATTTTTGGTTATATCGTCAATGATTCATTTAAAAATCTCTCGACTTCTATAAATAAGACCTTTAATAGAGAATGGGATACGTATTTTTTTTAGGGAAACGCTCATTTCATCAGGATAAACAATAGCCCACTCTCTATTAACAAGCGGGCCTGGATTAACTGAAATTGCACTCCTCTCAATCTCATAACTTTGTGTCTCATGAATGTGCCCAGCAAAAATGAAATTATACGGAATTTTAGAAACATGATTTTTAATTAATTCACTTCCAACATGACTTGATTTTCGAGTAACATAATCTAATTTGGAACCTTTTGGGGGTTCATGAAAAATACCAAAAAGAAAATTTTCTCCATCCTCTAACATTTCTTGAATTTTAGTTTCTAATTGTTGCAGATCTTCCTTTATTTCCTTCTTTTTCTTTTCTCCTGGCGTTTGAAAAGGCGTTCTATATTCAGCAGGAGAACAATACCCATAACCTACAATTATCCAATCTTCATATCTAACTATGGAATTTTCAAGGTAAAAGAAATTGGAATTTTTATCAGAATATTCTTCGAATACTTCTCTAACTTCCTTTGCATCACTGTTTCCATGAGTAAAGAAAACAGGAATATCAGCTTTAGAAAGTATGTTAAATATTTTTTTTGCAGATTTAATTTGAAATTTGATAAATTGAGGAAGATATTGGCTATAAACTAGTTCAGTATATTTCTCTCTAGATATCTTCTTGCTTTTGAGAATTGATTTTAAAATTAATGAATATGATATGGTTCCAGTAATATCTCCTGTGATAAAAAGCGCATCTGTTTTGCGTATTTTTCTGATTATCTGCCTTAAATTAGAAATACTTCCATGAAGATCACCTATAACAGAAAAACTCACTCAATATCACCAAAGATACTTCCTATTTTTTCTTTGACTAAATTAGTAAAGGCATGTTCTTCGATTTTTTCAACTATCCACTTAACATCCTCATCGAAAAATTTGTCTTCTTTCAATAAGGGAATAGAGTTTTTTATGAAATCATAAACATCTTGAATAGCTTCTGATAAGGTTTTGTTTTCCTTGAATCCTAAAGCTTGGTAAGTTGTATAGAGTTCAATTGCAATCATTTGTGTTACATTTTTAGCTATTTGGTAAGCTTTCTTACTTGCTGTGAATCCCATTGAAACATGATCTTCCTGATTAGCTGATACAGAAATATTATCAATAGAAGCTGGAGATGCTAAAATTTTGTTTTCAGCTGAAATTGCTGCATCTGCATATTGTAGCATCATTAGCCCAGAATTTAAACCTGGTTTTTTAATTAGAAACGAAGGTAATCCTGATATTGAAGAATCCAATAAAAGATTCACTCTTCTCTCAGAAATGTTCCCCAGATCTGTTAGTGCTATACTTAAGTAATCCATTGAGAGTCCTATAGGTTCTCCATGAAAATTACCACTAGAGGCTACCTCTGAAGTTTCAATGTTTATCAAAGGATTATCTGTAGTTGAATTAATTTCAATTTCAGCTAGTTTTTTACAATGCTCAATAACATCTAATATTGCCCCATGAACCTGTGGAGAACATCTAATTGAGTAAGGATCTTGAACCCTTTTTGATTGTATATTGTGCAGTTCACTTCCCTTCAGAACATCAAGAACAGCTTTAGCAAATCTCATTTGTCCTTTGTGAGGACGTAAATTCATAATAAATGAAGAAAATGCGTTGAGGTTCCCCTCAAATGCTTCTAAAGTTAAACATACTGAAATAACTGAATTTTCCAAAATGCGTAATGAATCAAAAATAGTGTGTGCAGCAAAAGATGTAAGGACATGAGTCCCATTGATTAAAGATATTCCCTCTTTGGCACTTAATTCGATTGGAACTAGATTGAGTCTAGAAAGGACTTCAGATCCATCTAATATTTCATTCTTAAATCGTGCCTTCCCTTCCCCTATGAAAATTCTTGCTATATATGCTAGAGGAGACAAATCACCGCTAGCTCCTAAAGAACCAATACTTGGAACTAGTGGTATAACTCTATTATTAATCAATGTCTCAATCATTTCAGCGAGTTCAATTCGAATACCACTCCCACCTCTACAGAAGGAATTAAGTTCAATAACCATTGCACCTAGAACGATTTCATCAGGTAGATAAGGACCAAATCCAATACTGTGGGATTTTATTAGGTTTTTTTGAAGTGTTTCTCTCTCGGATGGAGAGATGATAGTATTAGCTAGCTTTCCAAAACCTGTTGAAACTCCATAAATTGTTTCATTTTTATTTAATTTTCCCTCAATAATCTTCCTAGCAACTTTTATTTTTCTTACTCCTTCCTCACTAATTTTAACTGATTTTCCATAACGAGTAACATTAATTAAATCGTTTATTGTTAACGAATCTCCATCTAGGACTATATTTTCATGCCCCATATTTATCTAATATTTTTTGATGGCGTGATATATATTGATTTTGTTCCCCCAAGTAAACAATGTAATTTTTTAGATACATTGGACAAGAATTTTAAGCGGAAATCAAAAAGATTTTTAAAAATAAAATTGTGGGACTACAATATGACTTATGTAATTACTGGTAAGGGAATGACAATTGAAGACGTTGTAAGAGTTGCACGATACAACGAAAAAGTGGAAATTCATCCTGATGCGATGGATCGAATGATAAAAAATAGAGAAATGCTAGAGGAAAAAATTGCTGCAAAAGAAATTATGTACGGGATTACAACTGGAATTGGAGAATTCTCTGAAGTTGTTCTATCAGATGAAGAAGTTTTGTTATTTCAGAAGTATTTGATATACAATCACGCAGCAGGAATTGGAGAACCTGCTCCTATAGAACATGTTCGTGCAGCGATATTAGGCAGAATAAACGTTTTAGCAAAGGGTTATTCGGGAAATAGACCTATTATAGCAGAAACATTTGTTGAAATGTTAAACAAAGGAGTTACTCCTGAAGTTTGTCGAAAAGGATCAGTTGGTGCTTCTGGTGATTTAGCTCCTATGTCGCAAATTGCTCTCTTATTAATGGGTGAAGGTCGAGCTTTTTACAAAGGAGAATTATTGCCTGGAAAAGAAGCTATGGATAGAGCAGGTATCGAAGTACCTGGTTTACAAGCAAGAGATGGTTTAGCTGCAATTAATGGATCCAACCTTCTTACAGCGATGAGTGCAATTTGGCTTTATGATGCTGAACGTTTTATGAAACAAGCAGAAATTGCCTGTGCTATGTCAATTGAAGCTTTAATGGGTAATCTGAAACCTTACACTCCTAAACTTCATGAAATTCGAGGTTTTCCTGGAGCTGTTAGATGTGCAAACTCTCTAACAAAGCTTTTCAAAGGTGGAGATCTTTATGAAGGAAAATTAAAAGTTAAGGTTCAAGATGCATATTCAATGCGCTCTGCACCACAAGTATTAGGAGCAGCACATGACACAATAGCCTGGGCTAGATCTCAAGTTGAGATAGAGTTAAACGGTGTTGGGGACAATCCTGTATTCTTTACAGAAGAAAAGCTTACTCTAACTGGAGCTAATTTCCAAGGTACTCCTGTATGCTTACCAATGGATATAGCTGGTGCTGCTATGACAATGGTTTGTGTTATGTCGGAAAGAAGAATGAATAGATTAAATCATCCTGCTTTGAGTGTAGGATTACCTCCTTTCTTAACTAAAGGTGCTGGATTAATGTCTGGTTTGATGTTAAGTCAATATACAGCAGATATGCAAATCGTAGAGATGAGAATTCTATCTATGCCTGCTAGTATTCAATCCATTCCAGCAGCAGCTGATCAAGAAGATTTTGTTTCTATGGGAATGAACACAGCACTCAAAAATTTCCAGATTCTGGATAATGCTTATGGTGTCTTAGGCATAGAACTTATGGCTGCAGCTCAAGCATTAGACTTCAGAGATTTTCAATTTGGTAAAGGTGTTACTAAAGCTAAAGAGGTTATTCGAAGACATGTGGAATTCTTGGATGAAGATAGACCATTATTTGATGATCATAACGCTATGAAAGCTCTAGTAAAATCTTGTGAAATTCTTGAGGAAGTTGAAAAAGAAGTTGGAAGTTTGGATTAAATCTAAAAACTCAATAATTGGATTAGAAACCATAATACAATTCATTTCTACTCCATCCTTCTTATTTTTTTGAAGTAAACTTTAAAAACAATGTTTAAGCCTTAAATTTTGAGCTCAATGTTGAATACTGAAAAAGAGGGCATTATTCTTTCTGATATATCTGACTTATTTTTGGGACAAGTTACTAAATATGAACCAATCTACACAAACGAAAAGACTGATTGTTTAGTAATTAATAAAGACAAAATCGAAGCTATAGGTGAAACATCAAGACTACTAGCTGAATACTCCAGACAAGATTATGAAATTATAGATTGTAGTAATAAAACAGTATGTCCAGGTTTTGTTGATTCACATACTCATCTTGTTTTTGCAGGAGATCGCTCTCATGAACTTAATCTGAAAATACAAGGAAAATCATATCAGGAAATAGCACAAAAAGGGGGAGGAATAATGTTTACTGTAAAAAAAACACGAGATGCAACAAAAGAAGAACTAATTGAACTTGGTAAAGCAAGACTGGATAAAATGCTTTTGCACGGAACAACAACAGTTGAAGCGAAATCAGGATATGGACTAAATGCAGATTCTGAAATAAAAATTCTTGAAGTTATTAATGAGTTAAATACAATGCATCCTATAGATATCATACCTACTTTCCTAGGATGTCATATAAAACCAGAAGATTACATGGGAAATCAGTGGGAATATATAGAAAGTATGCTGCAGCTTTTGCCAATAATAAAGAATAGAAATCTCGCTGAATTTGTAGATATATGGACTGATCTTGGTGCTTTTACAACAGAAGAATCTAAAGTATTTCTAGAAGAATCTGAAAAACAAGGATTTAAACTACGAGTTCATGCAGATGAAATGGATAATGTTGGAGCTGCACTAATGGCAGCTGAACTGAAAGTTGCATCAGCTGATCATCTTCTAAAAGCTGAAGCTGTGTCTGCTAGATCTATGGCAGATTCAGGAGTTGTTGCTAACTTATTACCAGGAACACCTTTTGTACTAATGTCAAAACAATATGCAAATTATCAAATGTTCAAGGATGCTGGTGCTATAGTAGCTTTGTCAACTGATTTTAATCCAAATTGCTACATTTCAGATATGCAGACAATTATTGGTCTCGGGTGTTTCATGATGAAAATGCTGCCTGAGGAAGCTTTAATGGCTGCAACATATGGTAGTGCTGCTTCTTTAAACAGAGAAAATGAAATTGGTTCTTTAGATCTTGAAATGAGCGCTGACGTATTAATTTTAGATGCTCCTAGTATAGATACTATTCCATACCAATTTGGAACAAACCATGTTAATACTGTAATAAAAAATGGAAAAATAATTGTGAAAAATGGTAA
>JAEOTE010000184.1 GCA_016839945.1 Candidatus Heimdallarchaeota archaeon
TGATTTACCAGCTCCATAAACAAGATCTCCCTTTTTGAATTTTGTTACATCCTTACCCAAGGAAACAACTTCACCAGAAACATCAAAACCTAATATTTTTGATTTTGGTTTCTTAAAACCTGCCATCAATTTAGTTACACCATATAGTAAAGATGCACCACTTCTGAATATTATGTCAATTGCATTTACAGAAGTTGCATGAACTTTAACTAGAATTTCATTGTCTTTAGGTACAGGTTTGTCCACTTCTTTTAATTTGAAAACATCTGGGGGGCCAAATTCTTCATAAATCATTGCCTTCAATAGAATCAAAAATTCGATTTTTTTAGATTATTAAAATATTCCTAGAACTTATTAAATCTTTTTTCATTTTTCCAGATATAATATTTCTCATTTTATCCATCAAAAAAAGTATTATGAAATTATATGAAAAAGTTCAAACCTAGGATTATAAGAAAATTAAACAATGTAGTAAAATGATGTCTTGCTAATTTCATTTTATCACAATAATTTTTCGGTTCTCTTCACCATTGCTTTAAATACCTACAGATAAAACCTTGAAGAGTGAAGGATTACTCCTCTCCTGTAACAAAATAAAATGATTTTAGTTTCTCAAGAATATCATAAGGCTTATCACAAAGTAGTATAGCTGAAAATAACTAACCATGAATCTTTCAACTAAACCCATGTATGGACCACCACCAAAGATGCCTGATAACGCCATAAGAATAAGCATAACAGGAACTGAAACTAATGAGAACCAAGCAAAACCAATCCAACCTGCAATAGCTTTTGTTCGCAACCATAACAAGATCATTGATGACATTACAAAAATCCCTGATATGATGATGAGAATCAAATGAAGTTTTCCTCTAATAGTTACTAGTTCTCCACCTTCATCAAGAGGGAAGAAGAGTGGTACTAATAATCCAATGAAAGTGCTTAATACAAACAATATAGGTCCAGCTATTGATCCTCCTCCTTCTATCCCCCAAATCAATCCAAATGAGAATATGAATGATAGTGCACTACCAATAGAGAATAATGATTGAAACAACATTTTGTTAGGAGCACCAACAGCAAAAAGAGAACTAACATCGTCACGAACATGATTATAGTCTTTTTGAATGATTCCACCAATAATCCATGCAAGAGTATATATTATTGGACTGAGCATTCCGCAAATTGCTCAAGCTTGAATACTATTCATTAACTGACACAAAAAAACGATTAACTTAAAAACATTTGTGAAAGAAATGAGTAAAATATTTATTGTTCAAGTAAATATTTAATTTAAGATGCATGATGATGAGCAGAAATCTCAAGCAACGAAACTACAATCTGAAGGGATAGAATATTCAGAAGAAAAAAAAGAACTTGACAAACCTGTATCTTCATCTAAAAAAATCCGTTATTTGAGCATTGATCTTTTTAGAGGGCTAGCTATTGTAGGAATGGTTTTTGTTAATATCCTATCTGAATTTGACAATACGCCTAAATGGTCTAAACACGCTGTAGATTATGGTTTAACATATG
Source organism: Candidatus Heimdallarchaeota archaeon (assembly GCA_016839945.1). Taxonomy (GTDB): domain Archaea; phylum Asgardarchaeota; class Heimdallarchaeia; order Heimdallarchaeales; family Heimdallarchaeaceae; genus UBA460. The sequence continues at coordinate 1,537 of JAEOTE010000184.1, forward strand.
TTGATCTAATTGCTCCCTTCTTCATTTTCGCTATAGCTCTAACATACAAAATGTCCTTTGATAGATATTTAAAAAGAGAAGGATATGTGAAAACTTATACAAGATTTGTTGTGCGATATGGTGCTTTAGTAGGATTTGGAACAATAGGAAGCCTTTCTGTTTTTACTACTGAAGGAATCATGTTTTCTTGGGGAGTTCTTCAAGCAATAGGATACGCTGGAATTTTTACTCTCTTCTTCATCATACTCCCAAGAATTGTCAGATTCGTAATTGGTATAGGTACATTAGTTAGCTATCAATTCATCCTAAACATATCAGTTGAAGTAGAAGGTGTTTTCATGACCCTAGCAGATTTGAATTTTCTAGATTCTCATGGAGGAGTTATAGGAGGGATAGGTTATGCAGCTCTGATGTTAATTGGTACAGCTATTATAGATATTTTTGGTGAAAGAAGAAAGATTACTATTCTAATCAGTGGAATTGTCTTTTCTATTATCGGAACAACCATCCATTATATTTGGAAGTTCTATGATGTCCCGTTGTATGGGGGATTATCCAAGGAGAGAATGACACCATCTTATGTTTGCTTATCTCTTGGTTTAGGTGCGGTGTTATTCTGGTTAATCTGGTATCTTTTTGATGAAAAAGCTATAACGAAGGGAAAAAGTAAAATTCTTCAACCTCTTGGAAGGAATGCACTTTTCTTGTATATTTTACACCCGCTTCTTATCTTGTTAGCTACACTCTATCTTCCTCAGGATAGTCACGCAGCATTAGTAATGTTGGTGGGAGCGATCAATGTAGTTATTATTTGGTTGATAGCTGTATGGATGAATAGAAAGCAAATCTATATTGTAATTTGATATTCAGAGAATAACGTTTTTTTTGGTTCTAAATGGAATTACAATGGTTGCGATAAGGTTCTGTTTGAATTGTAACCAATATTTAATCAATTTGTACTAGTATTTTCTTCCGTGAATACTGCCAAAGGGAATTCTTTTTTATCTAAAGAAAATTATCATTTATCATTGAGGTTTAACTTTAGAAAAAGAAGAA
>JAEOTE010000154.1 GCA_016839945.1 Candidatus Heimdallarchaeota archaeon
ATTGTAATTCCACCTATAGTTATTTACTTAATCGCTTTTTTTGTTCCATTATTTCTTACATTTCTAGGATTACCTTTTCACATAAAATATATGCTTAAGAAAGAAATTTATGGAGTTGATGCTCATAAGAAAGACAAACCAAAGGTAGCAGAAATAGGTGGTATTATAATTCTGATATCTGTAATTTTAACAAGTATAATAGCAATTATTCTGATTAATGATTCAACTTCTAGATTGGCAATTGGAATATTTTGTTTAACTATTACAATTGCAGGTATAATAGGATTTGTTGATGATTTCAAGAGACTTAGTGCGATATTAAAACCCGCATTATTATTGCTAGCTTCAATACCAATCATTGCTTCGAGTATGTATACGCCAGAACCATATCTTCCATTTGTTGGAAAAACAAGACTAACAATTGCTTATATTATCTTACTCCCTTTCGTCATAGCTATTCCATCAAATGCTGTAAACATGTTGGATGTTTTTAATGGTTCAATGGCAACAACAACAATTATAGTTTTAATAACTACTTTCATTGCTAACATCATTATCTTTGGATTTAATTTTAACTCCCCTGATATAACAAATATTCTTATTCTAATGATGATTGCAACTTTGATTGCTTTTTGGGCATTTAACCGATATCCAGCGAAAGTTTTTGGTGGAGATACAGGAAGTCTGACTGTTGGTGCTGCACTAGGTGCAATTGCAGTTTTAGGAAGACTTGAAGTAGTTGTGATTATTGCAATGATTCCTTTCATAATGAATGCTTTTGGGATTATAAGCAGTGTTAGAGGTTTGTTCGAAAGAAAAGATATGGCTAGACCTACACAAATGACAAAAGATTGGAAAATAGAATCAACGAATAACCCAAAAGCCCCAATTACGCTGGTAGGTTTAGTAATTAAAAAGGGCCCCCTTCATGAAAAAGATGTTGTTAAAAGTTTCAATATCTTAACGTTTGTAAGTGGGATTTTTGCTATAATAGTGGCGGTATTAATTAAACTGGTGATGTGATGAAAAGCTACAAAACAAAAATCTTAGATTTGAAAAGATATTACCAGCTTACTCCTAGATTAGCAAAAATAATTGCATTAGAATCTTTTGTTTTTGCGACCTTTATAGGTATATGTGCGTTAATTAATGCTGTCATAGTAGAAATACCTAATGACTCTATACCAGTTATTATAGCATTCCTAAAAGTTGGAATCAGTCTTCTTCTTATAGGTATATGGTTATTCATCTGGTATTATTTAACAAAAAGATTAATGAAATCTAAAAAAATAGCTGATGAAGAAAACTAAACAAAATCAGAAATCATTAAGATTGTTCCTCTAAAAGATACAATCTTTTCTTTAATGCATAAAATTTCTTTGCAAACTCTATACTTGATACTTCATAATCTTCGAATTGTTGTTCAATGGCAAATAGCTGATTTTCAACATTTGAGATCTCTTCTTCAATATGTTTTTGTTTTTCTTTCTCCAAAGTTTTTGTTGTTATTTGTTTGGATTGTTTAGCTTTTATTTCAGCTAATTCCTTTCTTTTCTGTTTAAGTATGACTTCTAATTGTTCTTGTTGAGCGATTAGTGGATTGAGCTGAATTTGATGGTCAACTTCCTTGGGAGTCTCTTTAATTCTTCTTACTGGAACTTTTGAGAAAAGTCTAATTATTTCTACCACAACTTGGAAGAGGTGATAGCTATCTCTCCATCTTGCCAACATCCGCATTTCAAGAATCTTATCATGTGTTAAATTTGGATGAGTTATCGGTGTTACAACTTTTACGATAGGAGGAACATTTGGAAAATTATTAGGTAAAAATATCTCGATTTCTAAAGGTATTTCACCTTCATCTGATATTGCAGGTATAAAACCTCTCCATTTTGTAAGATCCCCATCTATAGGTTCAAAAGCATAAGCTCTTTCCATTACTAGACTATATTCCTTTGCTAAAATGCTATCTGGAACAGGCATAAATATTCAACACCTTTACGTGATAGTAATTCACAAGGCTCTATTTATAGCTTCGCTTTTAAATGAATTAGATTGACAACTCTAGGTTTTTATACTCACTATTTTGTTTCTTCATTATGACAAGAGTTGCGGTTATAGAGCAAGATAAATGCAGACCCGACAAATGTGGTAAACTTTGCTTCAAAGTTTGCCCAACTGTAAGAGCAGGTCGTGAAACTATAACCTTTGACCCACCTAGCAACAAAGCTGTAATTCATGAGCCACTCTGTGAAGGAGTGGGAATATGTGTTAAGAAATGTCCTTTCAAATGTATAACTGTTGTCAATTTACCTGAAGAGTTAGATAAAGAAGTTACTCACAGATATGGAATTAATTCTTTCAAACTTCATAGATTACCAATGGCAAAGTTAGGAAAGGTTACAGGGCTAGTGGGACAAAATGGCTCAGGAAAATCAACAACATTGAATATATTACAAGGGAACTTCAAACCTAACCTAGGAAAGTACGATAATCCTCCAGAATGGGACGAAATTATAGAATATTACAGAGGAAAAGAAATTCAGAACTATTTTGAAAAACTTGCTAATAAAGAGCTCAAAACAGTATTGAAACCTCAAAACGTAGATAGACTACCTCGAATTATTAAAGGAAACGTTTCTAGTCTTATTCAAAAAGTTGATGAGAGAGGATTGAAAGATGAAGTTAAGGAGATATTTTCACTAGATAAGGTTTGGGAGAGAGACATTTCGAAACTAAGTGGAGGAGAATTACAAAGGCTTGCTATTGCAGCTACAATTGTTAGGGATGCTGACGTATTCTTATTTGATGAACCAACTTCATATTTAGATGTACAAGAAAGAGTAAAAATCTCTCAATATCTTAACGATATGAAATCTCCTGAACACACACTAGTTGTGGTAGAACATGATCTTTCAATGCTAGATTACTTAAGTGATCAGATACACATTTACTATGGCGAAGCAGGTGTTTATGGCATCGTAAGTCACCCACATACAGTTAGAGAAGGTGTGAATATATTTCTTGATGGATATATTCCTTCTGAAAATATGCGTTTTAGAGCTCAATCAATAATATTCAAAAAAATAAGCACTGAAGATAAGATTTCATCTCATAGATTAGCTGTAAGATTCAGTGAAATGACAAAGAAATTCGATGCTTTTGAATTAAAAATTAAAGGAGGAGAACTCTATAAAGGCGAAGTTGTTGGAATTATTGGTCCTAATGGAATTGGAAAAACGACTTTTGTTCAAATGCTAGCTGGAGTTCTAGAACCCACCTCAATGGTAGAACCAATAGAACTCTTAGTGAGTATCAAAGATAAGGGTGATACTGAAGCAATCAAAGATGCTGAAGATGAAAGCGAAAAGAAAGTTGAAGAAAGCCTAATTGTCAGTCATAAACCTCAATATTTGTATACAGAATCTGAACAAATTGTTGAAGATTATTTAAGAGAAATAAATCCTGTAATTTTAACAAGTGGTTGGCATAAATCTGAAATAATTGAACCTTTGAAATTCTCAAAGTTACTAAGTTCAAGTTTGTGCGATCTTTCAGGAGGAGAATTACAAAAAGTTTCTATTGCTGCATGTTTAGGAAGAAAAGCTCACCTTTATCTTTTAGATGAACCTTCTGCATACATTTCATCAGAGGATAGAGTTAATGTTGCTAAGGTTATTCAAAGGGTAGTCAACTTTTATGAAATGCCAGCAATTGTAGTTGAACATGATGTTATGATGCTTAATTTTACATCAGATAGACTAATAATTTTTGATGGAATTCCTAGTGTAAAGGGGTACAGTAGTAGAATAGGTTCTTTACAGTATGGAATGAATGAATTCCTTCGAAAAATGGAAATTACCTTTAGACAAGATCCAAGAACATTCCGTCCTAGAGTTAATAAAAAAGATTCACAATTAGATAAAAAGCAGAAGGCAGAAGGAAAATATTTCATAGCTGCCTAATCTTTTAAATTTTCGAACCATTCTGGTAACTTAATATCAGATATTTCTACACTATCACCTGGTAAATAGGGTTTTACATCTAAAACTGGAGTACCGTCAATCGCATCAATTCGATCAATGTATAATCTATTATTTTTGACTTCCAGAAGTTTTACCTTAGTTAATCCTATTGGATTAGGTCTAGCTGGGCTACGAGAAGAGAAAACACCTGTTTCTATTGGTTTTTCTAATTTAGGAGGAGAAGCTAACAAATTTGATCTATCTATTGGATTATCTCTCATAGAAATCCACCACAAAACAAAGATGTGGCTAAATTTCTCTATATGTCTCAAACCAGAAGTATATGGTTGATAGATTTCAATATAACAAGATTCTTTTTCTATTTTGACTTCTCCAATTTGATGAATTCCAAAAGACGACATAATAATCAATTGGTAAGCAAATTTTATAATTTTTGAACTTTTCTTTATATCTGAATTACTATTTTTGGTCATTTTTCATTATAAAATCATCCAAAGTCTTTGTCCCTTTTGGTTTTTCAACAACTCTTTCATAAAATTCTTTTTCAATTTTCATATTTGCTTTTTCCATAGCGTATTTAGGAATAAACTTACGAAACAATCGAGTGTTTAAACGTTGTTCTAAGAATTGGGTTTCATAGTATTTTTCCCACAGAAAATCTCCGTCTTCTACAAGTAGATTTTTGGATATACGTAAATTGCAGAATCGACCGATAAAATCTCTCACTTTCTGTATAATTTCTTCAAATTCGCCTTTAAATTCAGGAAAAGCAGGCAAACCCTTTCTTAAAGTTGCTAAGAAATATCTTTCTTGGGTTAAGATTAGTATTATGAATCCTTTAAATCTTCTTGAAAGGGATTCAGCAATCGAAAGACCAGTATTGTGATCAGTTTTACATTGACCAACCAATAACAATTCTGGATAAGGTTTTAGTCTTGTATACGCTGAAAATAAATTTATTTCCCTTAGTACAACTCGAGCTCTTTTCTTGATTAAAGAACCAAATTCTGAGCAACCTGTTGTGATTTCATGTGGGTTCTTCTCTAACAAATCTTGAGTTCTACTCATGAATTCATCTGTTGAATCTTTGTGTAAATTTGCAGCACGAACATATTCTTTCCCAGATAAATCACAGATAAAAGACATTTGAATCACGTTTGCCAGAATTTTTCCATAGTTAATTGAGTCTTACTTCCTATTGTCAAAAACGGTAAAGCTCTTTTAAGAACAACTCCTATGGATTTGAGCTGCTCAGCTTTAGTTATTGTCACTTTCTGTTTTTGGAGTTTGATAATTCTTGTTGCAGAAAGATGTCCGATTCCAGGTACTCTCATTAACTCTCTGTAATTAGCGATATTAACATCAAGGGGGAATAATTCAGTATTATTTCTTGCCAGAGATACTTTGGGATCCTCTCTAAGAGGTATGTATCCATCGTCATTTAGAATAGTGAAAAGTTCCTTTGGAGAAAATTTGTAAATTCGTCTCAACCAATCTATCTGATAGAGCCTATGTTCCCTTCTGAAGAATTCTCTTGGAAATACCCTTATTTCTGATTGAATAGGTAAACAAGTTGAATAGTATTGCCTTTTAAATTCCCAATTAGTATCGTAAAAGCTAAAAATACTCTCAAGTAATTCTTTATCAGTTTCTTCTGCTGCACCAATGACATACTGAGTAGTATATCCAGCTGGAATTAAACCTTGGGTTTTAAATTCTGGTAGTAGTTTTGTAACTTTGATAATATCATTGTCGTAGTCTTTTGTAGAACAAGTTTCAGAGAATCTTGACTTGTTAGGTAATTCAACATTCAAACTCACTCTATCTGCCAATTCTGAGATTCTTCTTAATTCATCTCTTCCAATTCCGGGTAAAACTTTAGCGTGGATATATCCATCAAAATTGTAGTTCTTACGCAATAATTTGAGTGTTTCATAAATTATTTCAGCTTGACATTCAGCGCTTTTTCCAACTCCAGAGCTTAGAAATAATCCTTCGATATAATTTCGGAGATAAAATGCTATTGTCAATCGAGCTAATTCATCTGGTTTGAAAGAGGTTACATTTTTCTTGAAATCTGTTCTATTGCTTGTTGAATTAATACAATATGCGCAATCATGTATACATTGATTTGTTATCAAAACCTTCAGTAAGCTAATGCATCGACCATCAGGAAGAAATGAGTGACAAACTCCACTAGCAGCTACACGACCAATAGAGCCGGGAGTATGTGCTCTGGGTGATGCAGTTGAAGCGCATAAATCATATTTAGCTGCTTCTCCTAATATACGAAGTTTCTCAAGAATACCAGGCAATTACTCTCAATAATAAAATAGCTTTGTATATAAAAACTCCAAGAAAATAGAAATAAACAAAAAAATAAGCAAAATCACAACTTTTAAAACTAAAACTTTGTTTATGAGGTTAACCAACGAGATGTCCGAAAGGGAATCGTTAGGTGATAACTATGACTAAAAGCATGTATCGATATATTGGTGATTTTTGGAGAAACCGTAATTCTCCTGAATATAAAGAACTTATGAGAGCTAGAATTATTCAATGGAGAAGAGAAGGAGCTATTGAACGAGTTGAAAGACCTACAAGACTCGATAGAGCTAGAGCACTTGGATACAAAGCTAAACAAGGTTATGTTGTTGTGAGAGCTAGAGTAAGAAGAGGAGGAAGGAGAAAGAAAAGACCAACTAGGGGGAGAAAATCAAGAAATATGGGTGTTAGAAAAATAACACCAAAAAAGAGTATAAAATTAATCGCTGAAGAAAGAGTTGCTAGAAAATATAGCAATCTTGAAGTTTTAAATTCATATTGGGTTGGTCAAGATGGAAGAAGTAAATTCTTTGAAATCATATTGATAGATCCACAGCATCCAGTAATTGCAAAAGATCCTCGTACAAGTTGGGTATCATTAAAGGAATATAGAGGAGATGACATATTCTACATAAAGAATCCAGTTCATAGAGGACGCGTTCACAGAGGTTTAACCAGCGCAGGTAAGAAATCGAGAGGTCTTCGAAATAAAGGATATGGAGCAGAAAAGGTTCGTCCTTCTCTAAGAAGTCACGGTCGTAGAGGTAACTAAATTTCTACCTCCTTTTATTTTTGAGGGGTTTTCATATTGGATGTTACCATAACAAAGCTTGAGATTAGTTTTTCAGTTCATGCAACAGAAAATAAAGAAAAGAATCTACAAGCAGTATCCAATTTAATTCCATCTTTCATTATTGAACAAGCTCAGATAATAGAGGAAAAATTAGAGGGAGGATATAAAAACCCTATAAGATACATAAGGCTAGCTATTACAAAAGCTAATCTAATTGACAAAGTTATGAAAAGCTTGTCATCTAAACTTTCTCAAGAAGATAAGAAAAAATTAAACCTTGAATTTGAAAGCAGAATAGATATGAAAAAAAAATCCTTTTTCTTACGATTAGATAAGGAAGATTTAGCAAACAATAAAATCAGTCTTGCATCCACAAAAAACATTGTAAAAGTTTCGTTGAAAATAAGAGCGTTTACAAAGGATGTAAATCTGAAAGAGTTTTTAGAAAATAACGGTATATTGTAGATAATTGTATCAATAAATTGTTTCATTATCGTAATACAGAAAGTTTTTAAGTAATCTTTGCGGAGAAAAGATTGGCACAAGAGGAATTAGGATGGATCGCGAAATTCGCTGAAAAAGAATTCTTTTTAAAAAACCATCATAGCGTGCCTTATCATTTCTTAAACTATTACAGTGGAGTTGTATACCTTGAAAAATGAAAAAAAAGTATTCGAATCTGTTAAAGCTTTACCTTCATTTCCAGAAGAAGAAGAGAAAGTACTAAAATTCTGGGAGAAAGAAAAGATCTTCGAAAAAGCAAGAAAATTAAGAGAAAAGGGACCATTCTTTCGATGGTTAGAAGGCCCTCCAACCGCTAATGGTCTTCCGCACATTGGTCATGCATTAACACGAGCAATAAAAGATGTATTTCTAAGACACAAAGCAATGCATGGCTTTAATATTGTTCCATGGATAGCAGGATGGGATTGTCATGGTCTTCCCGTTGAACTTGAAGTTGAGAAAGAATTGGGATTTACAGATAAGTCACAGATTGAAGAATATGGTATTAGCCAATTTAATGAAGCTTGCAGGAAATCTGCTTTCAAATATGTGAAAGAATGGCATGAAATGTCTGAGAGAATAGGTTTCTGGCTAGATCTTGATAACCCATATGTTACAATGGATGAAAATTATATTGAAAGCGTTTGGTGGTCTTTGAAAGAGATATATAAAAAAGGATTGATGTACTTAGGACATAAAGTCGTTCCTTACTGCCCAAGGTGTGGAACCCCATTATCACAAGCTGAAGCAGGACAAGGAATGATGGAAACTACAGATCCCTCTATATATGTCAAGTTTAAAGCAGTAGATTTTGAGGATACCTACTATCTAGCTTGGACAACAACTCCTTGGACTCTAATATCGAATGTTTGCTTAACAGTACACCCTGAAGTAGATTATGTTCAAGTAGAGTATAACGGTGATAAGCTTATCTTAGCAGAGAGTATAGCGGAAAAATTGTTTGATGACTATACAGTTATTCAGAAATTTAAAGGAAAGGACATTGAATATAATAAATATGAACAACTTTTTCCCTTTATTGTTCCAGAAGAAGAAGCCTTTTACGTAACTCTTGCAAATTACGTAACCACTGAAGAAGGAACGGGTATTGTTCACTCAGCTCCTGCTTTTGGAGAAGATGATGCGGAAATAGGAAAGAAATATGGACTAC
>JAEOTE010000155.1 GCA_016839945.1 Candidatus Heimdallarchaeota archaeon
GTTGAATACTGTCCAGTCGAAATAAATGCACTTACTGTAGCAGAAGCTCTGTACGGTGAAGTTGGTCAAACAAAGGAGGTTTTAGATTTATGAGTATTCAGAAATGTGATGATGAAGAAATAAATACTTACAAAGCTCAACCTGCAAAAATCTTGTCTATAAAAGATCTTACAGAAGATACCAGGTATTTCAAGGTAAGATTTGTAGATGAAAGCATAATTGAAGAAGAATATAGACCTGGACAATTTGCAATAATGTCCATTCCTGGAGTTGGAGAAGCAGTATTTTCAATTTCTTCCCCACCAACAAGAACAGATTTTATTGAATTTGGAATTAGAAAGGTTGGATCCTTCACTGAAGCTTTATTCAAACTCAAAGAAGGTGATATAATCTATCTCAGAGGACCTTATGGTGATGGCTTTGATATGGCAGGATTAAAAGGTAGAGATCTGATTATTGTTTCTGGAGGACTAGGTGCTGTTCCATTAAGATCAGTTTTACTCTATGTAGAAGACAGAAGAGAAGAATATAATCAAGTATTTTTCTTGAATGGAGCAAGAAGTCCAGCAGACATGTTGTACCGAGAAGATTTCATAGCAATGGCATCAAGAGGAATAATTGAAACACATCTATCTGTTGATAAAGATGATACTGGTGAATGGCCATACAATGAAGGTTTTGTAACAGCTCTTTTCCCAAAGATAGCAGATAGGGTGGTAAGTGAGAAAACTACTGCACTAATTTGTGGGCCTCCAATAATGTACAAGAATGTGATAAAAGAATTGTTGAAACTTAATATTCCTAAAGATCAGATTTTGATGACACTCGAAAGAAGGATGAAGTGTGGTCAAGGTCATTGTGGTCATTGTGCTATTGAGGGTCGTTATACTTGTCTAGAAGGACCTGTATTTACATACTATGATGTGCAACGCATCAAGGAGTTGATCTAAATGTGGCAAAGAGAAAAGAAACCTATAGTGGGAGTATTTGGTTTTAGTGGTTGCGCTGGAGATCAATTGGCAATTCTTCATATGGAAGATGAATTAGTAGACTTCTTCACAAGTGCTGACATAAAGTTCTTTCATATGGCTCAATCCCACCAAGAGGTTCCTAAAGTTGATATTGCTGTTGTAGAAGGGAGCATCAACACTGATAAACAGCTAAAGGAACTAGAAGAGATTAGAGAAATGGCTGATGTAGTTGTAGCAATTGGTACTTGTGCTTGCTATGGTGGCATCCAATATCTTGGTGAAAATCAAGAAGAATTCAATGAAAGAATGCAATACGTTTATGGCAAAGATGGAGTTGTTCCTGAGTTTTCTGATCTTGTTGGACAACCAAATGCGGCTAAACCAATCAGCGACTTTATTAAGGTTGATTATGCAATTCCTGGATGTCCAATTTCTAAGGAAAATTTTATTCCAATTTATGCGAAACTTATTTCAGGACTTTATCCACAGAAGTATCCATATCCTGTTTGTGTTGAATGTAAGTACGAAGGTAATGATTGTTTTCTACTTCATGGAAAATTCTGTTTAGGTCCAGTTACTGCTGCAGGATGCAGAGCTGTTTGTCCAAGTTTTGATGTATCTTGTGTAGGATGTTTTGGAACATATGAAGGTGCAAATTATCCTTCACTGTATGATAAACTAAAGGAAATTGGATTAACAGAAGAAGATGTTACTCGCAAACTCAAGATGTTTGGGGGAGATGCAGTAGAAAAAATACTAAAAGGTGAAGAATAATGGCAGAAAAAACAGTTAGTGTAGATGTTCTAGCAAGAGTAGAAGGTGATGGGGGAATTCAAGTATATACAAAAGATGGTAAAGTAGACAAGGTTCTAGTAAACATCTTTGAAGGCCCTAGAATGATTGAAGCTCTTGTTAGAGGTAAAACTATACATGAGAATCTCTCTCTTGTAGCTAGAATTTGCGCAATTTGTACAGTTTCTCACAGATATGCTTCAGCAAAAGCTATTGAGAAAGCGTTAAATGTTGAAGTAACCGAAAAAATCAAATTGTTAAGACATCTTTGGCATTTTGCTGAATATATAGAATCACATGTCCTACATGTTTATTACTTAACTCTCCCAGATTTCTTCAAACAACCATCAGCTATTGCTCTTCTTCCAACACATACAGATACAGTGATAGAAGCTGTAGAACTGAAGAAATATGGTACTGAATTAATGAAACTCTTACATGGAAGGAAAATACATGGTGAGAATGCGATTATTGGTGGTTTTGGGAAACTTCCAACAGATGAGGAATTGGACTATTTTGTTGAAAAAGCTATTGAATACAAAGAAAGACTTTCCAAATTCTTAGATGTTTTTGCTTCATTAGAAATTCCAGATTACTGTGAAAGAGAAACAGTATTTATGTGCTGTAATCCTCCAAATAATGAGTTTGGATTTGAAGGTGAAAGTATTCTGATATCTACTGGAGAAGAATATCCTGTAGAAGAATATAAAAAACTGACAAACGAGAGAGTAGTATCACATAGTTATGCTAAAAGATCAAAATACAATGACAAACCATTTACAGTAGGAGCTTTAGCAAGATTGTTACTAATAGGAGACCGGTTAACTGGAGAAGCTAAAGAAAAATTTGATGCAATTTATAATGAAAGATGGAAAGTGAATCCCCTATATAACAATCATGCGCAACTAATTGAAACTTTATGGTGTTTTGAACAGATACCTGATTTAATAGCTAAAATTAAAGATCTACCAGATCCAGAAGTTGTTGAAGTAACTCAATTGGATGGAATTGCATCTGCAGCAGTAGAAGCTCCAAGAGGAATTCTATATCATACATATGATATTAAGGATGGAAAGATGGTTAATGCTGATATAATCACACCTACAGCTCAATTTCTAGATGATGTTGAAGAATACATTAGAACAGCAGCAGAGAAATTATTGGCAGAAAATCATCCTGAGACAGAGCTTCAATTAGAAATGATTGCAAGAGCATATGATCCTTGCATTTCTTGTAGCTGTCATATGGTAAAATTGGTGAGACAATAATTGTCCCCCAAAATTTCTTTTTTTCAAGATATTGATGTTGAAACTATAGCTTTTTTTTGTTTAGGTAATAGAGATAGATCTGATGATGCAGTAGGTTTGATTGTTGCAGATAAACTTATAAGAATCTATCCAAAAAATGTTTTTTCTGAGGAATTAGAAGATATTTCTACCTTTTTAGTTGATGTAATAGAGAAGGATATTTATGAACATATTGTGATAATAGATGCAGTTGATTTTAATGCAAGCCCAGGATCAATACTAATTACCTCTGATATTTCAAATGAGATTCGTCCAATAACTACACATACAATTCCAATTAGTCAGATAAAGGAAATTGTGAAATCACAGAATAAACATTTTACACTTGTAGGAATACAAGTTAGTTCTATCAAATTTATGGGAGAAGTATCCAAAGAAGTTTTGAGAGCTGCAAAAGAGGTAGTTAATTTATTATCTTAAATTCCAACACACAAACTTATAAATTTCCTCTAAAAATAAATCTGCAGGGAGATACACGAGATGATAGGGGCATATTTTCATGTCTGGATAAAAACTCTCTGGAAAAATCGATTTAATGTCAGTCTTTTAAGATTTCATGTATTATTTGTTATAACATTAATGACATTTATGCAGTATCCTCTAGCCATAATAGAGAATCTCATGTTAAGAAGAAAGATCAAAAAAACAAAAATAGACAAAGATCCTGTCTTCATATTAGGTCATCAAAGAAGTGGAACAACTCATCTTTATAGACTGATGTCAAAGGATGAGTCGTTTTTATACACTAAATTAATTGATATATCCTATCCTTTGGTTTTTAGATACTTTAGGAAGATTGTTACATTTTTAACAACAACCTTCATGCCAGAAGAAAGACCAATGGATAGTATGGTTCTTGCAATTGACGAACCAGAAGAACATGAACTTGCAATTGCTTCATTCAATGGACTCTCGTATATAGTTGGGTATATGTTCCTCAATAACTTTCAGAAATATGAGATCTATGGAGGTTTTGAAAAAGCAACTGAAAAAGAAAGAGTAAAATGGATAAAGGACTTTCAATACTTCTTGAAGAAACTAATCGTGGAATATGGGAATAAAACACTTTTACTTAAATCACCTAATGACACAGAAAGAATACCTCTTCTACTAGAGCTGTTTCCTAATGCAAAATTCATTCACATTTATAGAGATCCATATCGCGTATTCTTATCCACAAAGAAATTATTCATTAAGAACAATAGAGACACTCATCTACAAAAGATAAAGATAGATCTGGATGATTTTGCTATAAAGCACTATAATAAAATGTATAAGAAATTCTATGAAGATATCGCACTAATTCCTAAAGGTCAATTTATAGAAATAGCATACGAAAGTCTTGTTCAAAATCCTCTAGTAGAGCTTGAAAATATTTATGCTGAACTATCAATTCCAGGTTTCAAAAAAACTAAAAAGAATTTTGAAAACTATCTGAATTCAATAAAGGATTATAAAGTTACAAAGTACGAAACAGATGAAGAACTAAAATCAAAAATTTATGCTGAATTATCATTTACTGCAAAGAAATGGGGATATGTAAAAAATAATTAATTGCATTTTTACAGAAGCTCGAAATAAGTTTTTATAGGACTATTCTGTTAATAGCGTATTTTGAAAAAGAAGAAAGAACGAAAAGCACTACATATGGTTTCATATGCTTCGATGATGCTAGCGAGTTCTACTTCTATTAATTTTCTAAACGCTAGAATTTTCAACTTTTATACAGACGAAGTCGGTATGGATGTTATTTGGATTCCATTAGTAATGACTATTTATGCTATATGGAACAGTGTTAATGATCCTCTTTTTGGTTGGATATCTGATAAAACTCGAACTCGTTGGGGAAGGCGTTTTCCATATGTAATGTTCGGTTTTATTCCGTTCATATTAGCGTTTATAGCTATTTGGTTAATTCCTGATGCTTTGGTTGATAGTCAAAAAACTATTGTTACTTGGATGTTGTTAACACTTCTAATTTTTGATTCATTATTCACAGTCGTAGTCCTTTCTTGGCATTCTCTTTTCCCAGAAAAATTTACTGATGCAAAAGATAGAAACATAGTATCTGCTATCAGACAAATTTTCTCACTGATTGCTATAGTAGTAGCTTTAGTTGTTGCTCCACTTATGTTTGAATATGGTAATAGAAAATCATATACTGCTCCAATCCTAATGTTAGGTGGATTAATTCTTCTTGGATTCCTGCTCTCATTTTATGGAGTCAGAGATAAAGAACTAGTGAAAAAATATGAGGAAACAAAAACAATTGAGACAGAGGAAAAAGAGAAGATTAGTTTCAAAGAATCTTTTGTACAAATTTTCAAAAACAAAAATCTCTTTGCATTTGTCTTTGCATTTTGTTTTGCAAATATTGCTTATCTAACATTAATGGCAATGGTTCCCTATATGGTAAAATGGGTGTTTGTAGAATCCTCAAACTATGAGAGTTACATCCAAGGAACTGCAATGGGAGTTGCTATATTGTCCTTTGCCTTTTGGATATACATCTCAATAAAGAAAGGACCAAAATTAGTGTATATTCTTTGTGGAACAATATTCTTCGTTTCTCTTATACCTCTAGCATTTGCAACAACAAGTTGGGCATGGGTAGCTATTTTGTTAATGGTTGGAGTAGGATTTGCAATTTCAGGTTTACTACTAATCCCAGAAGTACTTCTTTCAGAAGTAATAGATGATGATTTTCAGAAACATGGGAAGAAAAGAGAAGGAATGTTCTTTGGGATATATGGATTCTTCTTAAGAATAGCTATTGTTTTTGAATCCTATCTTATTACAATAATACTAAATGCAACAGGTTATGATGCAAATGCTGCAGCTCAAACAGAATTAGCAAAAAAAGGAATTAAGATAATAATGGTAGGTGTCCCTATTGTCTGTTTTACTTTAGGAATTCTACTGCTTTTCTTCTTCTATGATGTATCAAGAAAAAGACTAGGAATTAAAACTGATAAACGATTTTCTATATTTTAAATTCATACCAAGCTTTTCTTTTAATTTTTTTCCAAAACTCTTAAAATAAAAACTGAAATTTTATATGGGATTATAATGGTTGAATCTACAGCAAAAACAAATGAAGTAAAAATTATTGCATTAATCTTTGCTGTAGGATCAGGGATTTTTATAACAACATCAGATGCATCTGTTATAGTTTTACTTCTAAATACAATCAAAGTCGATTTTGGGAGTCAACAGAATGAAATTCAATGGGTGATTCTTGCTTATCTTATGGTTATGATGGCATTTACAACATTACTGGGGGACTTAGGAGACAAATATGGAAATAAGATACTTTTCCAGATAGGTATTGGAATCTTTATCCTTGGATGTATTCTTTGTTTCTTCTCTCACTCATTAGCTTTCCTTATCGTTTCAAGAGTGATTCTGTCTATAGGCGTTGCATCAATAATATCAAATGGAATGGCGATGCTAACTTATTTCACGACAACAGAGAACAGAGGAACAGTAATGGGGTTAACCAATTTATTGATAGGATTTTCTGTTCTAATAGGAACTGTGCTAGCTTCAGTTATTACAGACTATTTTAACTGGAATAGCTCATTTTTCATTAATATTCCAATAGGCATTTTAAGCTTAGTTCTAATGCATTTCTTGATTCCTGAAACTTTAGTATCAGAAAAAAAAGAAAAAACAGACTGGAAAGGAGCTTTTGTTTTTGCATCCTTTCTTTCTCTTTTAGTTTTGAGTTTAAGTATAGGTGTGGATCTAAAAATAAATCGAGGTTTCATGTGGGCTGGAATCATTTTATTTATTAGTTTGGTTTTTCTCACATTCTTTATACTAATAGAAAGAAAAATCCAAAATCCTCTGATAGAACTAGAATTATTCAGAAACAAGAAAATATCAGTAGGCGTTATAACTTCCACAATAGCCGAATTTGGTATGATTTGCATAATATACTTGTTCCCATTTTATCTACAAGAAATTCAAGGAATGACAAATATAATTCAAGTTGGATTAATCATAGCAGGTGTCCCAGTAGGTATGCCTATACTATCAGCTATTGCTGGGAAATTATCAGATAAAATAGATGCGAGAATAATAACAGCAATTGGATTATTTGGAATGTCTGTTACTTTCTTAATTCTAATATTTGTGATTGAAGTTAATACTCCTATATGGGCTCTAGTTCTTGTATCCATCCTTATGGGAGCTTCATTTGGAACCTTTCTAATACCAAACAATAATTCACTGATGACTGCAGCGCCAGAGGAAAAACTAGGTGTTATAGGCGCTTTAAGTAGATTAAGCATGACTGTTGGAATCAGCTTAGGTACAGTAATGTCTGCAAGTATTTTTGTTTTAACTGGAAATATCTTAGAAAATAAAACAGGTTTAGGAGTGGATTACCCGCCAAATTATGTTCAATCTATGCGAGTAGTTTTCATTGTTTTCTGTATAATTGTTCTATTAGGTGCTATATATTCCTATACTAGAGGACCAGAAGAAAGAGAAAAAGAAGTTACTCCTCAAGAAGAGGAGGTTAGTAAATCTATTACATAGAAAGAAAGTATTTGTGTATTCTAGAATCTTCAGTTAGTTCAGGATGGAAAGTACAAGCTAATACAGATTCGTTTCTAGCTAGAATAGTTACATCTCTATGAGTTGATAGAACCTCTATATCTGGAGAATTTACTGAAATAATTTGTGGTGCACGAATAAAAACACCGTGAAAGTCTTTTGGATTAAAATCCTTGATTCTTAGCTTTACTTCAAAAGAATCAATTTGTCGTCCATAAGCATTACGTGCAGTAGATATATCTATTAATCCTAATCCTTCAAATGGATCATTTTCTGATTGTCTTTCAATTTCTGTACTTAAAAGAACTACTCCTGCACATACTCCAAAAATCTTCATTCCTTCAGAGTGTTTCTGTATAATCTTTTTTCTAAGATTTTCTTCAGATTGATGCACAATACTCAATTTACTCATAACAGTGGATTCTCCACCAGGAATAATTAAGTGAGTTATAGGTTCGATATCTTTTTTTGTTTTAACTAAAGTAACCGGATAATTGAGGTCATTCATAGCTCTTCTGACAGCTAGAACATGTTCTCGAAAGTCTCCTTGAAGAGCTAGTACCCCAACTATTGGTTCTTGCATTAGATATCTGCTCCCCTCTCTTGCATACTTAATTCCATTTTATCTGTTTCAATACCAAACATAGTCTTTTGCTCATCGATCATCTCTTGAGCTTCAAGAACTTTAGCAGGATCATTGAAATGAGTTGTAGCAAGAACAATAGCTCTAGCTCTATTTTCTGGATCTTCAGCTTTGAAAATACCTGAACCAACGAATATTCCATCAGCTCCTAATAGCATCATTTCAGCTGCATCAGCAGGAGTTGCAATTCCTCCAGCAGAGAAATTCACTACAGGTAATCTTCCTAATCTACAGGTTTCTATAAGAGTGTCTAAAGAAACTTTGAGTGTCCGAGCTGTAGCCATAAGCTGTTGACCATCATTGTTCTCATACAATTTCTTTGCATGCTCAATCCCATTAAGATACCTTCGCATGTGTTTTATAGCATGAGCTACGTTTCCAGTTCCTGGTTCACCTTTAGTTCTGATCATAGCAGCTCCTTCCTCGATCCTTCGAAGAGCTTCACCTAAGTCTCTAGCTCCGCAAACAAATGGAGTGTGGAAAGGCCATTTCCAAATATGTCTTTCTTCATCAGCAGGAGTAAGAACCTCACTTTCATCTACTAAATCTACACCGATAGCTTCCAAAACCTTAGCTTCATATGTGTGACCAATTCGACATTTAGCCATAATCGGAATACTAACTGCTCCCATTACTTCTCTAATTTTATCGACACTAGCAGTACGAGCAATTCCTCCAACTTTTCTAACATCAAAGGGAAGTTTATCTAAAACCATCACAGAAACAGCACCAGCTTTTTCAGCTATACGTGCCTGTTCAGCATTGGTCACATCCATAACGACTCCACCTTTTAACATGTCAGCAAAGCCATATTTGACCTTAACAGTGCCTTTAATTTCACCATCTTTCTCAATTTCACCAATATGTCTGTAATCCCAATAATCTTTCAATTTCATTACCTCTTTAATATACAAGTCGAAACTTGTATAATTGATATTCAAGTTAAATCTTGTATACGTGTTTATAACCTTTTTGTTATGAAGATAAAAAAAGAAAAAAAATCTTTACTTTATTTTTTTAAAGAACAATATATTCATATTAATATTAAAAACAAGTTTTGGAGAACAAATTGAAAGGAAAAAACGTAATTATAGGATTTAGTTTGATAATTCTAATATTTGTTACAATACAGTTCTCTATAGCAGAACAAGAAGAAATGATGAATCAAGTAGTAAATCAGAGCATTGGATTCAGTGATGAATGTTGTGATCCAGATTGTGACCCAATCCGTGATCGTGATAGAGATCGATACCGTGATCGAGATGGATGTCTAGATTGCGGTTTTGATTGCGATTGTGATTGTAATCCAGATTGTGACCCAAATTGTGACCCAATCCGTTATCGTATTAGAGATCATAACCGTACTCGAGAAGGCTTAAGAAATTGCACACGATCTAATCTTGGATGAATTTTACTAGTTAGATTGATTTAAAATTCTTCTTTTTTTTTCCTCTCTACTATATTAGTAGTAAATATAACTAAAAGATTCAATATTGAAATAATATAAATACTAGAAAAAGTAATCGTTTAACTGATTTATAAGTTAGGAGAAATAATATGAAACCAGAAGAGGAGAATAGTTTTAGTTATGAATTCTCAAAAGCACATGTATTAGAGATAGTAGGAGATTGGTTTAAAGCTAAGAGAATAATGTATGCTGATGAAATGTTTGAGGATTACTACAAATTTGTTGAGGAACAGTGTTTTACTAATAATTTCATTGAAGAATTAATTAAAACACAAGTTAGGGAATCGATATACAAATGGTTAAGTGTTTTTCATGAAGGGAAGAAAGATACTTATGATCATATAGATAAGGAAGAGGGAGAAATAGTTCCAGAATGGTTTCTTAAAAACAGATACAAGGAACTAGAAGATATGTTTTCCTCAAAATACTTTAGCTATGATTTTAAAACAGTTGAAACAGAATATGATAGTGCATTTAAAGCATTTGTAGTATCTGTTAGTACAGATAAAGAAATTGGTGAAATTACTATTCGGATTTTATCAGATGACATAGAAACTTATTTAGAAAATAGATTAACTCTGTTAAGTTTTATAGAAAGTAAGATTGTTGATAAAAACACTGCTGAATTTATATTTAAAATGGATTGGTAGTTTTTCTAGATATAATCAATTAAGTCTCTCATTTTTTGAAGAGTCTCAACACCTTTTCTAGTTAAGATGTAGTGTTTTCTTTTAGCTTTTTCTTCCTTAACTGAAATAAGTCCTTTGCTCTCTAGTTCACTAAGATGCTGATAAATTGCTTGTATATTCATACTCTCTCTTCCAAGCGATTCCCAAATCGAATATCCATAATCTGCTTTCTCTTCAGCTATAAGATTAAGTATCTCGAATTTTGTTGTAGAACTTTCAGATAATCCCCAAACGATTTTTTTCTTTCCTCTCAACTGTGATGCAAATATGTTTAGAGCATTGAAGCCTGACCCAGTAAGAATTGCAACTGATTTAGAAGGCTCTAATTCTTTGTTCTTAATTAACTTCCTTGCAGCTGCTATAACTGAAGCTGATGCTGGTTCAATAAAAAGACCTTCATTTTTAGCAATTTCAAGAGCTTCTTCAATCATTACACTTGCTTTAATTTCTATTTCTTTTCCTTCTGTTTTCTCAAGAAGTTCTTCAACTTCTCTTAGAAGAAATGGTTGTTTACTTTCTAAAGATTCAGCTAGATATGCTGTCTTTGTTTTTTCTAAAGAAACAGTATAAAGTCTTGGAATTTTTTTTATCCATCCTGATGCAAAAGCATCTTCCAATCCTCTATAGATAGAATAAACTAGCGATCCTGAACCTCTTGGAACAATAATACTGTCTATGTTTTCTTTTTGAAGTAAGATTTCTAAGCTAATAGTTTTTTGCCCTTCTATTGTAAGAAGGTTTTTCTCAGGAGTAGCTGAATAAGCCTTCTCTTTTTCTGCTGTTTTTTCAGCTGCTGAAATAGCGTCATTTACGAATTCTCCTTTTTCAATAACTTTACTACCATATAGTTTCATTTGTTCTATTTTAGAGAGTTCTAAATTATGTGGAATGACATTGATTGATTCAATACCAGCTTTTGCAGCATATGCAGAGAGACTGATACTAAAAGAACCTGTGCTAGCTCCAACTATTTTATCATACTTTCTTTGATATGCATCAGAAAGTATTAATGAACAAGCTCGATCTCTGAAAGTTCCTGTAGGATTTCGGAACTCAAGTTTTAAACCTAGGTTTTTCAGATCGGAATCTTTAGTTAAGTGTAGTAAAGGTGTATTGCCTTCAGCTAATGATATAGGATTTTTGAAGTTTGGTAGAAAACTCTGAAGAGACCACATAGATGCAAGATTAATCATGGATAAAGAGGGACCTTCAATAGGGGGAATAGTAACAAGACCCTCACAATTGGGACATCTTAGTAAAGGTTCTCCTATCTCTTTGTTACATTTAATACATTTAGGTTGATTAATCCACATCTAATGTTCTAATTAGCTAAATAAAATATAACTCTATTTGTCACCAACAGCATTTTTCAAAGAGTTTCTATACCTACAGGATCTTCATTTTTGTCAACTTCAATGTCGCAAGAGCATAATTCAGACATCATTTCTTCAAGCTGAAAGGATAAAGGTTCTTCAAACTCTAGAAAGAATTCAATCTCTTGTTTCATGAGATAATCAGTTAGATGTATCAAAAGCTGTTTTTCTTTTGCTGAGTGAACAACGATACGCATAATTCTCATATAAAATGTAAATTGAAAAACTTTACTAACACTTAAAAGAAGCGTAATTCTAAAAGATTGTAGTTAAATTTACGAGAAAATTATATAAATAAGTTATATCTTTGCAATATAAATCGAAGTAGTGATTAATTATGCCGGAAAAAGTATGGTCTTATTGTGATGGAATTCCAGCTGATATTGATGTCCCTGAAATAAGTATTATTGACTTATTTAGACAAAATGCTGACAAATTCCCAGATAGAAATATGATAGAATTCTTAGGAAGATTCAAACCATATCCTGAAGTTGAAGAAGAAATTAACAGATTTGCTAATTCATTACAGAAGCTAGGTGTTGAAAAAGGAGACAGAATAGCTTGTTTAATGCCTAATTGCCCACAATATGTAGTATCATTTTTTGCAACTAATTCTTTAGGTGGTATTTTTACTGCTATAAGCTCTCTCTACACTTCTAAAGAAATAAGGTATCAATTGCAGGACAGCGAAGCTAAAGTTTTGGTTACTCTTGATATATTTCTTGATAGAGTAAGAGAAATTATAGATGAAACACCAGTGGAACATGTAATTGTCTCATCAATTGCAGATGAACTTCCTGGAATTAAGAGCTTTCTCTATAGAAAAGTTATAGGAAGAAAAAATCCAAAAATACAAGATGAACTAGTTTACTCTGATTTATTAGAGAAGGGAGAAAATAAAAGGATAAAAACAAAGATTGATTCAAAAGAAGACATAGCAGTACTGCAATACACAGGCGGTACTACTGGAATCATGAAGGGTGCCATGTTGACAAATTACAACCTTATGGCTCAAGCTACAATTCTTCCTTACTGGGATATTTGGTTACCTGAAAGACCTGAAGGTCAATACAAAATCTCAGGTTGTTTACCTATGTCTCATATATTTGGTTTCTCTACATCCTTCCTTTGGACTGTTGCTACAGGAGGTTTACTTTATCTAATTCCTGATCCTAGACAACTAAAAGATGTTATGGAAAGTGTTTCAAAACATGGAATTCATTTTATGTTTGCTGTTCCTCTTCTTTTCCAAAAAATTGCAGAATCCCCAGATATCGATAAATTTGATTTATCGTCACTCTACCTATGTATATCTGGAGGAGAAGCTTTACCCATGACAACTGTGAAAAAATTTAAAGATGTTACAGGATGCACAGTAGTAGAAGGATATGGACTAAGCGAAAATTCGCCTGTTTCACATGTAAATCCTGCTAATGATGAATTTAATAAAATTGGAACAATAGGAATACCTATTCCAAATACTTTGTCAATGGTTGTTGATCCAGAAACTCAAGAAGAAGTCAAAGAACAAGGAAAAGAAGGAGAGATATGGATACGAGGTCCATCTGTTATGAAAGGATATTGGAATAATAAAGAAGCTACTGATGAAACTTTAGTTAAGGGTTGGTTAAGAACTGGTGATGTTGCTACAATGGATGAAAAAGGATATTTCAAGATAGTTGATAGACTTAAGGACATGATTATCGTTTCTGGATACAAAGTTTGGCCAAATGAAGTTGAAGATGTACTTTATGCTCATCCTGATATTAATATGGCTGGTGTTGTTCAGTTTAAAGAAGAAACTAGTGAAAAGGTTAAAGCGTTTTTAGTTGCTGAACCAGGAAGCAAACAATTATCTCTTGATGAAATCAGAAAATACTGTAAAGAAAAGATGGCTCCCTATAAGATTCCATCAATAATCGAATACAAAGATGAATTACCAAGAACAACAGTAGGTAAAGTATCTAGAAAAGAACTAAGAACTGAAATTCCACAAACTCCTCCTCCTGAAGTAAAAAAGGAAGAGGTTAAATCTTAAAAAATTATTTGAAAAGAGATAGTATTCTCTTTTTATCCTCTTTTTCTAATTCTTCTAATCCTTTAAGAGTATCTTTGTTCAAAGCTTTCCAGAATATACATTTCTCATGATGCCAACGATAGTTCAAGTGATCTTCATAATAGTATGGTTCCCCTGCTCTTACCGTATCCTTTTCAATTTTTAGGCCACAAGTTTTACAGGTTGATCTACTACTTTTGGCATATTCTACTTTCCAAGCATCTTCATGATCATAAGATGTTAACCTATCAGTTTGATCTGTTTTTAGTTGATTAATTATCTCAATTGGATCTTGGTCATTAAGTAAGTTTTTAGAGATTTTCAAATAGAAAATATCAAACTTACTCATCTCAAAAGCAAGTTGAGCTGGTTTATCTTGTTTGAGTTCCTTATGTATTCGAACCTTTGGTGGAAATTGATTATTCCTAAGAATGTACTTTGCACAAGCTTCGGACATCAAGGAACTTAATCGTCGTTTATCATAAGTTGAAAATTTCTTCCCTTCAACTAAGCCATAAGATGAGTTGGTTACAGTTCTATCTATATCTTCAATGTACTCTCTTTCTTTAATAATCACAAAAGATCTATCAGGGATTTCATCAACTATTTTGGAGATCTCGAATGTTTCAGGATCTACATAAAAACCCCATTCATCATCTGATTCAAGTGTCATTTTCATCTAATATCACTCACTACTTATAAATATAAATCACAAATATTCTAGATAAAATAGTATATAAATTTAACAGACAAGATTTAAAAAGAATAATTTTAGGAGTTTTTACCCACCAGGGGTTCCATGAGTAAAAGCATCATCCCACATCGCATCCCAGATATCTTCCTCAATTAGGGTTTCTTTTTCGACTATTGTTTTATGAATCCAACGCAGTAACTCGTGGTGCCTAATTTCATCGCTGTAAATTTCTTTAATTATAATTCTCTCTCTTTTATCTAATGGTTTTTCAAGAAGCTCTTTGTATTTCTTTATTGCTTCAGCTTCTAATTTAAGATGCTCTTGAAGATTTTCTGCTAACTCATCTGTTATTTTTTCATCTATTCCAGGAGTAGGTTTCTCTAATCGAGCTACTAAAGCATTTAGCATATTTTCATGTTTTTCCGAGTCATTAATAACTGCCAAAAGCATCTCTCGCACAAGGATATTTTTTATTCCTTTTACTGCTTGGTATGCAGTTGAAACAATTCTTTTTTCTATCTCAATTTGTTCCTTAAAAAATTCTAATTTTTCTTCTTTGCTCATTAAATTACACCTTAAACGTCAAGAAGGTTATTTTTGAAGTAATTTCTTTGATACATATATAAAGATTTACAACTTGCTTTTCTTAAGTAATTAAAAAGAATGTAAAAGAAAAAGTTCTCTAATCAAAAACTCAAAAGGAAAGAAAGAAGAACCTTATGTTTCAACAGCTTTCCTTTCCAATCTGAATTGTTGGAATTTGTTTATTGCAAATACTAGAACCAGTATGCCAATGATAGTAGCTAAAAGCACTCCTAGAAATGCTAGAACTCCAATAACAGCTCCCCCGAAAAGTCCATATTTTGCACCAAATTGGATGATCCATTGGTAAAGTGTTGAAATGAGAAACATAATATAACCTAAAAATATAGATGATCCAATAACATATGTTAGTAAAACAAGGATACTAGCTCCTGCAGCTAAAGGAAATTGCCATCCAGTAAAAGAAACATCTTTTTCCATTTCATTTTCCATACATGCAGTTCAATTTTCTTAAATTTAAAAGTTTCTCCCAAAAGTTAATTATTAAAAAACATATTCTAGAATACAAAAACCAAAGAAAATAAATGAAACATAAGAGATGTTGCTATGTTAAAAGATGAAGAAGATGCCTTTGGACATGAAATGTATGACTTCTATCAAGGTAAAGAAGTATGGGAAATTATAGAAAGAGATGATGGATATATTGATGTAAGTCTAGGAGCTAAAAGATACTTCTCGGAATTTGAAGAATGGTACGACATTGAAAAAGAAGCTATGTATTATGTTGAAGGAAAAGTTCTGGATATAGGTTGTGGTGCAGGAAGACATAGTCTTTATCTTCAGAAAAACAATTTCGATGTGCTAGGAATAGATAATTCACCTTTAGCTATAAAAGTTTGCAAATTAAGAGGATTAAAAAAAGCAGAGATATTATCACTTCACGAAATTGAAACAGATTTGGGAAAATTTGATACAATTTTAATGTTAGGTAATAATTTTGCATTGACAGGTAATCCTCAAAATGCTCAGAAAATACTAAAAACATTTCTTGAAATCACTTCAGACAAAGGTAGAATTATTGCAGAATTTCTCGATCCTTATGGTACTGACAACAAAGATCATTTAGAGTATCACAAACTCAATAAGAAGAGAGGTAGAATGGGAGGACAAGCTATTATAAGAGTAAGGTACAGGAAATATATCTCTCCTTGGTTTGACTTTCTTTTATTATCAAGAGATGAATTGAGAGAGTTATTGAAAAATACAAGATGGAAAATAGAAAAATTAATAGAAAAGAATAAACAAGATCCTAGTTATATTGCTATTATTAAAAAGATAAAATAGAAAGAAAAAGGATTTTAGCTAGGTTGTAAAACGCCAGCAAAAACTAACCAAGCTAGAAGTGTTTTTGCAACCAAGCTAAGTATTTGATACATTCTTTCTCCATAAAGGTAATCTTTCCAAGGTCCTACTTTTTTATATTGAAGTAACATATTGAATGCAAAGGACATAAACAATAGAAATTCAACTACATAAATTACAGGAACGAACCAAGGGAGATTTTCTGCATCAGACGCTGCAACACCAAAAATATATGATAATACTATCCATGGCATAATGCCTGCAACCCATCCATATATGTAAGAAAGCCAATTAGTTTTTTCTGTTGTTTGATTATGTACTTCCATTACATGACCAAATAAATTCATTAAGGCGTTCACACCGAATATTAATGCTAAAACCCAGAAATCTCTAACACCAAAGAATAAGGCTATAAAAGCAACCATCAATGAACTTGAAAAAGCATATTCAAACCATCTAATTGGATTCATCTTCTTCTTTAGATTCTTTACATAGAAATTGTAAAGAGGTCCAGCAATTAATAAATGTGCTACTGCTGAAAAAAGCAAAAATGCTGCAACAGTAGGTCCTACTGCACTAAATTCAAAGAGAGTATCTGTTTTAATTACAGATGTAGGAATTCCTCCAATTAACTCAATATCATTATAAGTTGATAATACAGGAATTGGAGCAAAATTCTTCAATGCATCTACAGATACACCCAAAACTATCATAGCAATGCCTTGAACAAGATGAAGAATACCCATTGCTAGATTAAATTTTCTTAAGTAAGTAAATCTGATTGGAGATTGAAAACCATTATCCAATACAGACATTTCTTTTTCAATTGACATGAAACATTTTTAATTAAACAAATATATAAGTGGTTAGGTTAAGCAAAAAATTGGGTGTGTGTAATATATATGAACATATTTGATTCTTATCTTCTTAAGACGCATAATTTGATTTCCAATGGTTTAAAATTTATATTAACATTAGAATCTTTTATAGAAACACTTTCTTCTATAGAACCATCGATTCTTATACAATCAAATGATGAAATTTCGTTATTTAGAAATATATCTGTATTTTGAGCTTCATTATCCAAATTATAAAGTGTAGCTAGTATTTTATCCTCTTTGACTCTAAGAGAAGAAATCCTTATCCAAGGATTTGTTACTACTACAATTGGTTTAAGCATTTCTTTAACTATGGATGCTTTAGAAAATTCAATACTTCTAGGTGTAAGAGAAAAAGATTCTGCTTGATCTGAGATAACACTCATGGGGACTTTATCTTCATGAATAAACAAACTGTAATCGAAGTTATATGTTTGATACATTTCTTGGGCTCCAGGAGTTTCTAAGAATGGACCTGCATGCATTGGTCTTTCAGGAAAATCAGATCTTGAAAGATAACCAACTGAACGTAATAACGTTAATGCTAATCTTGAACCTTCAACTAGTTCAACTTCAGGTAATCCTTTGTTTATCAAAGTAACTCCTATTGAACTTGTTGGGTCATCAATTCTAATGAAACGTTTTTGCGGTTGGATTCCTGATGGAGCTTCAGAATAAGTTTCATCTCCTTCTGGATCACTTTTACGTTTTATGAAACCAAAATGAGTTGAAGTGAGAGTCTTTGTTGCTTTGAATGGAAGATCAAAACAAATTCGAAGTCTATGATCTTTAGCTTTGTTTAGGATTGTTGTTGATATATCAATCCTATTCAAATCTCTATAGAAGCGGAAAGTTGTAGAAATAGGTAACTTAACACTCTTCTTTCTCTTCTTTCGATTAGAGTTAAGCTCTTTATAGACTTTTAGAGAGCCAATCTGCTTAATTTCACTTACTATCTGACCATTCAGCTTAGTTTTTCGTTTAACTCGCCTTAGAATTGCTTTTTCAGGCCCTAAACGACCAAATGTATATTCATCTCCCCTATCTCCATAATCTTCAAATTTGTGAAGATTTGAAAATAATTGATTCGTTTTTTTATCTATAAGATCAAAAGTTCCATTTCTATTAAATATCAGCTTATAGAATTGATTCTCAACTTTGTTTTTTGTGACACTAAGTTTTTCCACATTTGTTATAATATCAAGATCTTCTTTTAGTGAGAAGTTAGTAAAACTCCATTTATCAAGATAAGCGACTGAACAATATTTCTCCGAAAAACCTTTAGTCACTTTGACTTCGAATTTATTATATTTCTTATTCTGAACAAGTTCATCTGCTTTTTGTTTGAGAGCTTCAATATCAAAATCACCTATTGGTTTTTCATCACAAATAATTCTAATATTGCAGATATCAGATTTTTCCCCTTCAGAATAAGTCACTTCATTGATATAAACACCCATAATATTTCTACCAGGAAGTAATTTCAATCCAGATTTAAGCATAAAAGGAGAGAAGCTACTCTCAAAAATTATATCCTCTGAAGAGGTGATTGGTTGAATATCATACCTAACTCCGTCTGATGATTCTATCCCTTTAACAGCTAGTTCTTTAGGAATAGAAAAATCAAAATATACAGGTAAACTGGAACAATTGGAAGGATTAAAAACTGCCAAAGATGATTCTTCTGCTTCGACATTGTTATCTTTAATATGTTCAATAGCATCCTCAATCATACTATTAGCTATTGTTTCTGCCCAAGAATATCGAGCTCTCATTTCTTCATGAGTCTTATCTATTGAACATCCACATATTGAATCATGTGGTTGATTATGCAAATGCCATCTCCAAGCATTTTTAAGATAAATCGAAGGATAATTTCTATTCAGGTTTAACCAAGTGTAAGTATTGATTGGTTCAGCATAATGAACAAGCAAATCTTCTACTTTTTGATTCCATTGTTTGATCCACATTCGAGCTGAGTAAGTATCTTGTAGTAGGTGAGCTCTAGCTGAGGATCTGAATTCTCCAGTATATTCAGGAGGGATGTAATCACTGTTTTTCATTGCAGAAAGTAATTCATCTACGTAATCATCAAGAAGTGAAATTTTGACTTCAGTTTCTCCTGAATTAATTTTCGGAACTAGTGAAATTAAATAGGTTTGAGGGAGCTGATGATCGGTGCCGTTCATAAGAAGATATACTGGTAAGGGAGAATATTGAGATAAATCCTTTATTCTTGTTGTAATAGCATCTTCAAGTTCATTCAGTTCATCAGGGAGAGTTGCAGCATTTCCATATCCATATGGCATATAAATAGAAAATAATGATGATGATGAGTTTAGATCACTCTTCCAACTGAAAGGTACAGTTACAACCTCTAATCCTACTCCTCTCCATACAACAGCTGCTTTGAAATTAGTAAGATCTGTAATCAGCTGCGGAATCGCACGAGAATGACCAAATTGATCTGGTAAATAAGCTATAGGCATTAAATTCAAATCGTATTCCTTAGCAAGGTCAAAACTAAATTCTAAATTGCGGATTAGGCTCTCTTGATTAACAAGCCATTCATCAGGTAAAAGATACCATGGACCAACAGCTATTTTTCCTTCTCGAATACAATTTAGTAACTCCTCTTTCCTCTCTAGACGAATATCAAGATAATCCTCAAGTATAACAGTTTGACCGTCTAACATGAAACGATAATCATTTTCAGAGAGAATATCCAATAAATAATCTATGAGTTTAACCAATTCATTTCTAAAAAACTCAAAAGGTTTGTACCACTCTCTATCCCAATGTGTATGAGGTACTATGAGTGCTTTTTCCTTCATTTCTTTCTTTTGTTTTTTTAAGATAAAATAAAGTTTCTCTTTAATACAGAGATAAAAAAAGGAAAATAGATTAAAAGATTGTTTTACAATGATTCTTCTGCTTCTTTCTTCTTCTTTGATAAAACTTCTTCTACAACTATTTCTATTCTCTTTTTGAATAGTTCAATTGCTTTGGATTGAGCTTCTAGATTAGAAGGTAATTTCTCTTCTATTCGTATTTTATACTTTTTAAGAAGGTCTTCTACAATTTTTTCTTTAATCTTAGCATCTTTGTCTTCCAAATCTTCAATAATTTCAGCTGTAACTTCTTTTACTCGTTCTAAATCAACCTTTTCTACCATTAGTTCAACTTTTTCTTCAGCAATTACTTCAACAGTTTCTTCAGGTTCAGCTTCTACAGCATCTTTCTCTTCTTTGAGTGCTTTTTCAATTAGACCACTTATTTGTTCTTCTATCTTGGAAACTGCTTCATCTACAATCTTTTCAATGGCTTTTTCAGCTAAGCCCATTGCTTTTTCCTTAATAGATTCTTTGACAGATAAAACCTCTTCAAGCTTTGGACCTATTTCATGCATTATGGTTTTCGTTATAGAATCTTTTAGTTTATCTAAACCCAATTCCTTGAATGTTTCAATTGATAATTTACTAGGTTCAAGTTCTTCTAAAGTCTCTTTTATCTCTTCTTCAAGTTTATCAATAATCTTCTGAATTTCTTCTTTCTTTTCTTCCTCAGTTTCCTCTTC
The DNA here is from genome assembly GCA_016839945.1 of Candidatus Heimdallarchaeota archaeon. Classification (GTDB taxonomy): domain Archaea; phylum Asgardarchaeota; class Heimdallarchaeia; order Heimdallarchaeales; family Heimdallarchaeaceae; genus UBA460. Next base: position 20,917 of record JAEOTE010000155.1, read on the forward strand.
TTTTTTCTTTTTCTCTTCTTCTTGTTTACGCTTTTTCTTAGCTACAGTTTTGTATTTGTCTCTGACTAATTCTGTCATCTTCTCTGTAAAATTCTGAA
>JAEOTE010000156.1 GCA_016839945.1 Candidatus Heimdallarchaeota archaeon
AAACATCTGAATTCATTATAGCTATTTCTAATGATAGAATTGTGGAGAAGAATTTGTGTACTTTTGGGTCTGTTTTCTTAATTTCAACTAGAATTGCTAAAGAACTAGCTATTAATGATGAAACAACAGCTTTTTCTCCTACAAGTTTCGCTGACTTTAAACGGAAGAACATAGCTTCGAAATTATCTTCAGGAATAGGGAATGTCAAGACTTTTGAATATTGTGAGAGCAGGAAATATCCAATCATTGATACTTCAGTATATACAATTCTATAATGTTCTGGAGTATCTTTTGCATGAGCTAAGTCGTCAGTTGCATTAACTATTGACTGAAAAAAAGTATCGTTCAACTCTTGATATTTCTTGAAAACAGGGAAGAACCTTTCAAAATCCTCTAGTATATATTGTTCATATCGAGAGAATTCATTAGGTATATCAAATTCCTCTGTGTTCAAAATATCTCACTATACTTTTTTCTCTAGATTCTCTATTAAAGATTCTTAATGTCCCAGATATTATTTCCAATATTACTTTCTCTTTTTTTCTATTTCCATCTTAACATCTGAACTAAGTTTTTTCCAGTATTGATAGTATCCATTCCTATTCAGTAACTCTTTGTAAAATGTAATAGAAATTTTATCGTTCTCAAAAGCAGTGTAAAATTCTTCTTTTATTGGAGACCTATCAAATCGTATTTTCCTTTGAGCTTCTAAGAGTATTGGTTCTTGATTTCTCATCATACTGAAAGTTTTCAGTTTTTTTCCTAGATTCTCTTTCAAAACTTCCTCCCATTTTAAACTTCGCAAAAAGTGATGATCTATGTAAACCTCCTTTGCACAATCAACCACTCTTCCAAGATATTCAAAAGACTTAGCAAACTCATTTTTAATTTTGGAAAGATAAAAAGGAAAACCATCCAAAGCAACTAGATCAGGGGAATTCTCTTCAATAAATTCTGTTGCTATATTAGAAGAAGGTCCACAAACATCAGATGTGTAGATGTATTGGAAATCATCTTCCTCAATCATCGTTTCAAGAACGTATCCTCTTGCTCCTTCTGAGCCATGAGGAACAGGAGGTGAGAAAACTATTTTAGTTGAACCTATTTCGTAAGTAGAATTATCAGCTTTTGAAAGTTTGAGCTTTTTATTTTTCCATAGCCATTTAGCTCTTTGTTGTTGACTATAATTGAGAAATTTATCAGGATCTTTAGCTAGTATTGTAACTTCAGGACTGTATATTGAATTAAAGACATCTCTGTTAGTAAACTCATATTTTCTTTCAACTCCCAAAGTAAAGTGATCTCCATGATAATGAGACTGGATTATAATATCTACTAACTCAGCAAATTCAAGAATGATTTTTCTGGATAACCAAGAAGCTGCGATTTCGATAGGAAGTGGTCGTAAACCGAATCTTGTTGGACCTAACGAAACACTAGGATCAATTAAGATGTTTACACTTCGAGTCATTACTAAATGTGCAAAAGACCGAGTGCCTAAAGATTCGCAGGATATTGGAAAAATCTTCATTTATGTATTAATTAAACAATCCTATAAAAATAATTAGTGAAGTTAATGTAAAAATTCAAATTTATTGGTTTCAAGTAACTTACTAGTTAATTTTTTATACTGTTAATAGTTTCATTATTTGAGAAGCATGAGTAATGAAATCATGGAAAATCCTGTTTTTGCAAGTAAATACGTTTCTAAATTTACTCATTATGATGAAATAAATGATGTACTTACTGAAAACCTTCAATTTGAAGAACAAGAATCAATTGAGATTCTGCTTCTTCCTATTATTGATCAAGTTCCTGAAAACAAGAAAGGAATTGTACGTACATTCATTAAAAATAAAAGTCATAACACTTTAACTTTATACATCTATTATAATCTAACAGGATGGTTTAGTGATTTACCTAAAAATGAAAATCTGAGATTTCTTGAATCTTTCACAATTGGTCCTTCTGAAATATGGTTTAGAGATATAGAATTCAAGAGCATGATAAAGCAAGGAAAGAACTATCTACAAATTGTAGCAACACAAGAAAAATCAAAAAAACCCAAAGAGTTTGTATCATCTCATATTGAGTATACTCAAACAAGAGAGATAGTAGAAAGTATTCAGATCGAGAGAAGTAATTATATGGGAATGATTTCAAGAGCTTACATAAATCCTAGATCTCTCAAATACTGGATTTTTTATTCTATATTTGGTAAAAATGTATATAGAAAAGAAAATATCTTCATCTTCCTATTAAAACGGTTACTTCTATTAGCTGGTATTACTTTCTTCACTCTATACTTTGTGCTTCCAATGATTTTTGGACTTGGATTTGTTCTTCCATTGAGTATCATAGCTATTGTTATTTCAATCTCATCTTTCATCTTAGATAGAGATAGTAAGAAACTTGTAATCATTCATGAATTGGGATTATCTGAAAGTGATAAAAAAGCTAGCCTAAAATTAGTAAAGGAGACTTACGGAGGATTCTTACAGAAATTCTGTGCTAATGATATAAATTTTGATTATGATTTAGAAAATGATGTTGTTCATTGGAAGGAAGGAGCTAATAGGTTATATGAAAAAATCATTCCTATTATTAGTAGATTAATCCATATTCCAGTAAATATAAAACCTCCAATCAAAGTTAGACCATCTCGAGTTGAAGTCTTTGAAGATAGAGAACAATTGAAAGAAAAAATTGAACGAGGAATCGAATTACAACATGAGGAAGGAATACGTTTTAGAGATGAGATTAAAGGAGTAGCAAAAGACATTGATGGAGTTGAAATGTCCATAGATGTTGTTGAATCAGATACACAAATAGAACCTGAATATATAGGAATAAAAACTGACCCAAAAATTGACACAAAAATTGATCCTATCATTTCCAAAACTTCTGTTGAACCAGAGATTAAGAAAATCGAATCAAAATCTGCAGTAGAGCCTAAAATTGAAACTATAGAGTCAAAAACAACCGTTACACCAGAAATTGAACCTGTTAAAACTGAAACTGAAGGTTTAATCTCTGGAGAAAGAGAAAAACCTAGAAAAAGAAAATCTATTGATTTCGAAGCAATCCCAGAACCTAGGAAACTTCCTAAGGATGATGAAGAAGAGAAATAAAAGCTACTGAAAAAAATTCACATATAACAAGCATGCAAAATAAAATAAATGCTTATTATTTCCTATACAAAATAAGGTGATTAAAATCGAAACTAGTAAGTATCCCATAAAATTTAGGGAAACAGAAAATTTTAGCTTCTTACCATTAAAAATAGCTTGTATAGGAATTTTAGCTTACTACATCTTAGAAATGTTGAATAGAGTAATTTTCTTTACAACAGATATAGAATTAGATGAGATGGCAGTAACTTGGAGAATTGTCGATTCTGTAATATACGCTATAACGTTTATAATAATTGCAATTCAGACAGCTGTATGGAGAGAAAAATTACATGCTTATGAGAATAGAAAAAAAGCAAGGAATGCATTCTTTACATTAATACTCACTGCTTTATTTACAGCTATGTATGAAATTCTAGTACTTGAAATGGATAAGCTTCAACCATCTCATCGAAGTGATTTAACTGTACCATTTCTTTTCATGATTGTACTTCATTATTATAGTATAAGTCAAGTTAGACAGATTATCACTAGAATTGGCAGAACAAAAAAAGCTGAAACTGGAAGATCAATATTCTATACATTTTTCGCATTAAATCCATGTATACGTTATTTACTTCCTTTCCTTTTAATGGTTTTAACTTCTGTTGGAGGGGATTTATATTTCGTTTATATGTTTTATTCTGACTTGATTATGACTTATCTAAGCGCTGCAGTTGCTGTAGGTTTCACTGTAATGATTTTTCTTGACAGTAGAAAAATCAGAAGAGCTCAATTAATGGAAACAATGAGAACAGAGATAGATAAACAATTAGCACAAGAAACTCTACCTGAAGATCAAGTTTTTTGATCTTCTTTTTTCAATTCCTCATCTGTCATTTTCTTCAAAGCAGATGCTATTATAGCTTCTTTTCTACTTCTAAAAAATGATATAACTAAGAAATATAGAACCAAACCACCTACAGTTGTTCCAACTATTATGAAAATTGCTATTGTTATTGGATTTTTACCAGGGTAAATTTCTGTATTGTAACTTTCAGTCATATGATCTATTGCATATTGGATTCTAGTTTCAATATAAATATAATCTACACTTCCATAAACACCATCTACTATGTTTCCTAAGTCATCTAATATAACTAAAGTTGGAACTCTCCTAATATCAAACATTCTTTCAGTTTCTAATGTGGAGTAACCAAAAATCCAATCATCTGATAATGAATGATTTGCTTTGAATCCCAATAATATCTCTTTTGGATCCTCTCTATTTGCATTCAAACCAAAAAGTGTAACATTGTAATTTTGATTGATTTGTTCTAGAACTGCAGCTTCTGCTATGCAACTTGAACAAAATGGTAAAAAGAATTGAATTAATCTTATCCCTTCATAGTTGTAAGTGTTATCTGGATTTTTATCTATATCTAAAAAAGAAATTCCTGTATTTGTAATATCACTTCGTGTGAGTACTGTTCCAGAAATTAAAATTAAGTATATTAGGAGAATTGGAAGGATTTTTATCTTCTTCACATTCATCATCTACACCTTTCATTATCCTATAGCACTATAATTAGCTACTCTTCTATCATCTTCAAGTTTTACATTATCACATATAACAGACTTTTCTATAAATGAGTTTCTTCCTATGGTTGTGTTTTCCCAAATTACGCTCCTTTCTATTGTAGAATTTTCTTTTATTACAACATCTGAATGAATGACTGAATAGGGTCCAATAATGGATTTTTCTTCAATTATCACATTATTTCCAATTACAACTGGTGGGATAATTTCAACGCTTTCAGAGATTTGGGTATTTTCTCCATACCAAGTATTTTTTCTTTTATTACCAGGAGGGTAATAACCTTTTACAAATCCTCTCAAAATATCATAATTTGCCCAAAGATAACTTCGTATCTGTCCACAATCAAGCCAATAATAATCACCGACATACCCGTTTACTTTGAATTTCTCTTGTAGAAGATAGGGAAAAAGTTCTTGTCCAAAATCAGTTATATCTTTGAAACTATCCAATATCTCTAATATCTTATGTTTAAAGATATAAACACCTGTATTTACTAAATTTTGGTGAAATTCAGCAACTGGTCTGTGGGCAAAAGCTATTGTTGTAAAAAGCATTTCTTCAGGCTTAGGTTTTTCCAGAAATATCTCTATATTTTGTTTTTCATCAAGTAAAATAACTCCGAATTTCTTTGTTGGAAAATCAATATTTTTCAAACTAATTGTTGCAAATGCTTCAGTTGATTTGAAAAACTCTGCCATTTTTTTAACAGAGATATCACTCACTATATCTGCCATTGAAACAACAAAGTTCCCATTGATTAAATCAGATACTCTTCTCACTGCATCAGCTGTTCCAATAGGACCTATGTCTGGGATTATTATCTCTAAATCCTTGAATTGAGAAGATTCTTCTAGATATTTTCTTATCTGATCCCCCAAATATTTGACTGCAACAATTATCTTCTTTATTCCAGCATCTGCTATCTGTTTAATGGCAAAATCAATCATAGGCGTTAAAGCTACTGGAACTAGAGGTTTAGGTCGATTTGTTGTAAGAGGTTGGAGACGAACTCCTTTTCCTCCAGCTAAGATAACTGCACAGTCTATATCTGTCATACATTTCACTTTCTTTAGTTTAAAGATGAATCATCTTTTTTATTCTTTTGCTTTTAACTTGAAAACTAAACTGGTATTTCTTATTAAGGCTTAAATTTTGTATTTCTATTCATTTTAGCAATTAGTTTATATATCATCTTTATCTTATAGTAATTTGCTAAATAAAAGAGGTAATAAAATGAACAAAAAAACAGGAACTATATTAGCATCTTTGATTATTTTAATTTTTAGTTTTTCAATTTCTAGCAACGTTATTGTAAAAGCAGCTATAGTTGAAGGTTACAATTATTCTAGTTTGTTGGTTACCGGGACTGAATTAGCTTGGACATTATCAAAGCTTGAAATAACAGAAGGCAGTGGAGATCCTGATCTTTTTCAACTAACAGCAACTGAAAGCATGTCGGAAGGTGATGTTTTCAAAATTGTACTATTGCAAAATTTAAAGGACAGTGGATTAGATCCTTTTGATTTATATGATACCTCAACACAATGGGCAGAATTTTTCCTTAATAGTGTATCTCTTGGTAAGAATGTAACAGATATTTACTGGGGATCATTTATGGGAGAAACTGGAATGATGTCGAGTGCACATATTCTTCCAACAATTATAGAATTAGATACTGGAGATAAGAATTATTTTGATTATATGGCAGAAGAATTTGAAACATTAGCTGAAAATGAAACTGCAGGAATTTCTATTAGCAATACAGCAGACAAATATACAATGAAACTAGAGATTCATGAAAAAATTGTCTTCCTAGGTACATTCAAAATAGATTTGAGTTTAGAAATCGTATATAACAAAGAATGGGGAGTACTAGCAAAATATGATTTAAAAGAGTCAATATCAGCTCTTGGTGAAACAGCAAAGATTAATATTCTATATGAGATTAACAATGAAGAGATTAAAGTAGCACCATTCAGTTGGATGTTTAGTTTTGTAGCAATTTTCATTACTGCGGTAGTGATTTTAAGAAGAAGGAAAAAATAAATTCCCTACTTTTTTTTTTTCACTAAGTTCTTTAGTGAAAATATATTAAAAAAAGTCAATTTTCAACAATTACTTTAAATAATATCTTTGACTATTTGTTCATTACTTAACATTAGAGTGATCAAATGAACAAGAAAATAAAAGTGACTTTGGCTTTAATAACAGTTATGATATTTAGTTTTGCAATTTCAAGCAATATGATTACAAAAGCAACATTTTTTCATGATTTTACTTATTCAGATAAACTAGTACCTGGTGCGGAACTAGCTTGGAAATTGACAAAGTTTGAATCAACTCCAGAAGAAACAAATGGTGCTTATATTCCATTGTTGGAAGGAGTGAATATGACAGAAGGAGATGTCTTCAAAATTGTAATATTGCAAGATCTTGACGATTTAAACTTAGATTTTATGGATGAGCTGTACTTTACTTCACAACAATGGGGAGAGTTTTTCCTTAATGATGTATCTCTTAGTAAGAATGCAACTGATTTATATTGGTATACTTTTTACGGAACTTCAGGATTTTTGATGAGTTCTCTCATTGTTCCGACAACAGTTCAAATATATACTGAAACTAAGAATTATTTTGACTTTTTGACTGAAGATTTTGAATCTCTCGCAGGTAATGAAACTGAAGGAATTACAATAAAGAATACAGCAGACACATATACTATGAAATACAAAATTCACATCAGCTTGACATTTCTGATTTCATTGTCTCTGGATATGAGTTTAGAAATTGGTTATAATAAAGAATGGGGAGTGCTTGCAAAATACGACCTATCAGAGACGATAAAAAGTGGTGGTGAAACAACAAAAATTAGAATGTTATATGAATCAGTTACTGATGAAATTAAAGTACCATTCAATTGGATGTTTAGCTTTATTGCCATTTTTGTTACTGCTATAGTGATCTTAAGAAGAAGGAGGAAAATATAAATTCCCTACTTTCTTTTTTTAATTAATATTATTTGTTCTATTTCTCTTCATTTAGCTTATCTTCAAGCCAACCTACTTTGCAATTTTCAATACCCTTCAAATCGAACTTAGGAACCATTGGTTTGATATCTAGAAGAGGAGTACCATTTAGAACATCTATTCCCTTTACTAACAGTTTGTTTCCTTCAACCCTGACTAATCTTACTACTGATAATCCCATTAAATTTGGTCTGTTAGGATGACGAATTGCAAATATACCTTTAGGTTTATTGTCCATAAAAGGTTGAATAATCAATTCTTCTCTTTCAGCTCGATCGAATCTGTATATTAGTATTAGATGAGAGAAGCCTTCTACATCTCTTAATCCTTCCTTGAAATCGGGATGTACAATTACTGTACCAAAAGCATCTGAGAATCCTGGTTGAATTGGAACTTCTTCTGGATTTTCAAACGGACTTTCAATAAAACCAATAGGTTTGATAACAAATTCCATATGTAATAATTTACATAGATACTTTTCTTTTTTTTGGAAAACAATACTTTTTACTCAGTAAGATGAAATTTAATGGAAATTAATCTTGACTTACATGAAAAGTGACAGATTTTTGAAAAACATCTATACGATAGATGTAACATCAGTAAAATCTTTTTTGTCGGGATGAATTTAATACAAAAATTTCTAGACAGCATTAGAAAACCCAGAATCGGCGTAGAATGCACTTTTGGCTTTTCTGCCTTCCCTCTAACAAAGTATTTAAATAGAATCGTTGGGGAGTTAAACATGTAATGGTGGTTTGTTAGTGTGAGCCAGAGAATATTCAAAATCACCTTGTTGGGTGAAGGTGCAGTTGGCAAAACTTCTATAAGAAGAACATATCTAGGGGAAAGTTTCAAGGAGGGGTATATGATGACAATTGGAGCTGATTTTGCGGTTCAAAAAATGACACATAATAATACCGAATATACTTTGCAAATTTGGGATTTAGCTGGTCAACAAAGATTTTCCGCAGTTCGTGAGGTCTACTATCGAGGAACTGCTGGAGCATTATTAGTCTTTGATGTTTCACGACCTGAAACTTATGAGATTCTTCCTAATTGGTTGCATGAATTAATTCGTAATAATAAGAACCGCATTGTTCCTATTGTACTTATTGGAAACAAAGCTGATCTTCGTGATTCTACACCTTATTCCGTTCCTATCAATTATGCTCAAGAGTATGCTGATCAACTTTCTGAATGGTCAGGATTTTATGTTCCATACATTGAGACTTCTGCTAAAACTGGATTAAATGTAGAAAAAGTATTTCAAGTTCTTACTGAGAATATTTCTTCGTATTTTGAAAGAATGCTTATTGAAGAATATAAATAGCTATACTATCCTCTTCTTTTTTTCTTGTTAGTTGACCCTATCTTCTACAGAAATAGATTTTTATTCTCTTTCTCTTTTTCATATATAGAGTAGGGATTAACGTGATTGATCTTCAGGAATTCATTTCATACCTTTCCGATCATGATTTCACTCTTTCTTCAGGTGTTCCTTGTTCTTATTTCAAGGATCTGTTAATCAACTTAGAAAAAGATCCTGATATCTACTATGTCCCAGCTACTCGTGAAGATGAAGCTGTTGGTATAGCTTCTGGCTATTTCTTAGGAGATGGCAAGAAAAGCTTCCTTATCATGCAAAATTCCGGTTTAGCTAATATTGGAGATGCTCTAACCTCACTAGCTCAATTGTACAAGATCCCTATATTATTATTTGTAAGTTATAGAGGATTAGAACCCGACAATGATTTCCCTGAGCATTCAATCATGGGTGAAGTTACAGAAAGTGTACTTGAAGCATATAAAGTTCCATATTGGAATCTTGAAGAAAGTAATTGGATAAAAACTCTTGATTTAGCCATTAATAAAATGGATAAGACTTCATTACCTGTGTGCTTACTTGTAGAAAAAGGAGTGCTAAGCGAATGAAAGGTGCTGAAGTAATTTCCAAGCTGAATAATGTTCTTTCTGGAGAGGAATTGATTGTCAGTTCCAATGGCAATGTTAGTCGTCAAGCATTCCATTTACTCCCTCAACCTCAGCTCTACCTTAGAGGTAGTATGGGTCTTCCTGTTCCTGTAGGTTTAGGTTTAGCTATAGCATTACCAGGAAAAGACATTATCGTTTTGACGGGAGATGGAAATTTCTTAATGGGATTGAGTTCCATGGCAACTGTAGCTTTTCTTAAACCACTGAATCTCAAAATCATCATTTTGGATAATGAACTTTATTCAACTACAGGAGGACAAGAAACAGTCTCTTCTAACATGGGTTATTTGGAACTTGTTTTGGGGATGGGTGTTCAAAACATCAATTCGATAGATTCCATAGAAAAAGAAGATGTTATAGAGAAGATTCTTTCCGATACAATAAAAGATCCAGGTCTGCAAGTTTTACATATAAAGGTTGAAGAAGATACTATTAACTTGGAGAACATTCCCTGGCATCCAGTTGAGATCAAAGAACGATTCTTGAAACAACTAGACATTTAGATTTAGTTGGAAGGTAGAACTTAAATATTTTTTAACATAGAAATAATCAATGAAGATCAATGTTCAATGCTTTGGACAAGTAAGATCAATAACAAAAGAAGCGATTGTGTCTATAGATATTCCAGATAAAATTTCTATTGTTAAAGCGTTAGATATTTTTGTTCAAAGTTTTGGGGAAGAAATGGAAAAAATCCTCTATAGTGATGGAAAGCTTAGAAAATTCTATTTCATTCAAGTGGATAAGAAAAATGTAGAACATGAAGAATTAGATGATTTTATTCTCGAAGATGCTCAAACAGTATCTATTATTCCTTTTGTAGCAGGTGGATAAATTTTCTACAAGATATAAATAAAAGAAGATGGAGGGAAGCTAGCAAAAAAATGATAGTGGGTGGATAATAATTATGAAGACTTTTGGCTAGCTTCAAAGGATTGGTTATATGAAAGTATATAAACTCAACAATTTTCAAAGGTTATTTTCAAAATTAAGCATAAGGATTTATTTCTGAATACTTTCGGATTATTTCCTTCTTTTCTTTGATATCTTCCTCTTTATGTTCTATATCACAAACATTTTTCTCTTTTAGTTCTCCTTCTTCGAAAACTGTTACTTTAGCTAATTGAATGAAGTTCTCATCATCAACAAAAATCTTCCCTGTTGCCTTTAAATCTTCGATACCAAGAAGTATACGTTGATAATCTGTTAGAAGGTTATTATCATGCTTTATTAAATCGAATAGATCATCTATTTTGATCTTTCCTTTTTCTTTTAGAATCTTCTCTAAATTGGTCTTAAAGGATTCTTTTGCCGCTCTTTGCACTTCTTTCGTATCGCCCCAAACTATTGCCATGCCAAATCAAACAAAAAGAGAGTTAAGACTATTTAAACAAAAAAGAGAGGTCAGTGAAAGTATTATAATAATGAAAAAGAAACTGAAATCAAGAAATGAAGTGATTTGTTTTACAGTCTTCTTATCTCTTTCTTTTTTCCTTTCTTCTTTGTTTTTCCCTCTTTAACCTTTCTTTCTTATATTTCTTTAACATGAGTTTGTCTAATTGTTCATCTGTTAAATTTGGAGGATTTAATAGAGGTTCAGGATTTTCTATTAATTCTTTAAAAAGCTCAATTGTTGGACCAGTATAGATTCCTGGTGCTATTCTATCATCTATAGTTACCTTTAATTCCATTATTTTGCGAATATCAACCTTTTCAGTTTCTTCATCTATAACTTGAATTTTACGTATTTTTCCTAATGTTATTAAAACACCTGTTGTTCCAAATTCAAAGAGATGATGATATACTGCTGGAATTCCTATTGAACCCAAATGAGCAATGAATGCAGTAGAAAACATTGGTATATCTTTGGTAAGTGCATAAATTGGTATGTTGTGTTCATCTGTCCATCTCATGAACCAGAACATGAATCTAATAACAAACCTAGGCATTGCTCCCCAGAATTTAATATCTTTTTCATTTGGGTTTACTCCATGTCTAGCTTCGTAGAGATGTTCATTTACAATATTCTGGACTGTTTCCAATGTATCAAAGGGATCAAACTCAATCATGGCGTTTATTTCTTCCCCATCTTCTGATTTTTCTTTATTGACAACAAAAGAAATAATAATCTGATTTCGTTGCCATAATCTCCTTCCAGATACGAAACGGTTAATTTTAGGACGTAAAGCTGATGTTCTAACACCTGCTGCTAGATATATCTGAAATAGTGTTAATTTATCTTCTTCATTCTTACCGTTGTTGTATTTTTCTAGGAATTTGTATGTATTAGTAAGATCCACCTGTGTTTTGTAGAAAATTTCACTTGATGATTTCCTAGGCATTATGTAAAATTCCATTTCATGAAATTTTGAGGTTTTAACCAATTCTGCATCAGGTCTTCTTGGCATGTTTTTCACATCTGCTTTGATAAATAAAGTACTTCTGTATGATTTATGGTTGTTTTTAACTTTTTCCAGAAAAATGAATTTTTTTGAATAATATATTCAATATAATCAAAATCTGATAGTGCGTACTAAGTTTTATTGTAATTAAGATCAATCCTATTTGTAGAATTTTATCAATTTTTCACAATTGATTTTTAAAATAGCGCTTAAATCTCTTGTTTTTAGGTTTTAAAAACTTAAGCTTTTTTTTATATAAATAAGAAATTGGGATTAAAATAAAATATATTTAGCTTAAATAATATTTTTTTGAAAATAAAAAAGTTTTAGCTATAAATTTTATTATATTAAAGAAAAAAAAATTGAGGTAAAAATTGCCGAAATATTGCCCAGATGATACCAAAAAACATACGTGTACAGTATAAGGAGAATATATAGATTCTTAAGAATCTTACCGACATAAAAAATTGATCCAAGAAAAAAGTGAAATTTTCACCGCTTGTAGCTTAAGTTTTTAGGAGTTTCAAGAGGTAAATGTTACAATTTTCCAGATTTTCTCTTCTGGTGGAAAAAAGTAACAATATTTAAATAGAAGATGAAAAAGTGTAATCTTGAGCTTTATTGGCTGGTGGATAATAGAAATGAAAAGTAAAACTAAGAAATTACTTGGCGTATTATTTGTAGTATCATTTATTGGAATAACAGCAAGTGTGATCGCTTGTGCAGGTCCAACAGGTGGATATCCTGATGAACCCTTAGGTCATACTGCAGGTCCAACAGGTGGATATCCTGATGAACCCTTAGGTCATACTGCAGGTCCAGACGGGGGATATCCAGACGAACCGATTAGTCATACTCGAATATATGTATAATGTGTAAAAAAATTCATGCTGACGTGAAATAATCGCCAGAAAAACCCCACCCCTTTCCTCGGCGAGAGAAGGAAACCTGGGGCGTCTTAGAGAGGTCATAGACGCCCATTAGGTTTTCATAAGGGGTGATATCCACAAGCAAATAGAACTCAAGCAAGGGGTAAAAAACGGGTCAAACCGAAAAAAAACTTTCGAGGTCTATAACTGAGAGAAATCCTACGAAGGCAGAAATCCTTGGGGATTTTTCATAGAGATCTTGTACAGAGTTCGCTACGTTGAATCTACGTGCAGGTTCTCCTGATCGAATTCTGTACGCTTGATCTCTTTGTCAGTTTATCTATCTTGACCCTACAATCTATCTATCCACCAACCAACCATAGAAATATGGGGGTCAAAAAAATGGAAAAACTTGAAAACATGACAAATTCAGACAAAAGAATACTGCAAATCTTGCAGAATTATCCACTAGAACCTTTTTCTTCAATGGCAAAGAGAGTGGAAATTTCTCCACAAACAATGATTCGAAGAGTAGAGAATCTAAAGAGTCGCAATATACTTCGCAATGCTATAGCCTCTTTCGTCCCTGAACGTATTGGTCTTACTAGATTTAGCGTTATTTTTGATATTTCTCAACTCCACCAGTTTACGCTTTTACAAAACGCTATTTCTGAACACAATTACATACGTGCATACAATCGATTTTATGGCGAAAAGTTTGGCATACAAGCAAATTTCGATGTCCCAATGAATGTAAATGGAGTATTCACAAAATTCTTAGATTACTTAGTAAACGAAGAATTCTGTGATGGTTATACCATATTCAAATCTAAAGGTCATCGTTTTTCTAAGCCAGCACCTATAACTATCTACAGTCAAGATCCAGAACCTTTTGATATCATTTCATTCTGGCAAAAAAGAGTTAAAGCCAATTCTGAATTAAATGGTGTTAGAAGCGCTGTGACTGTTAAAAACGGAGAAATCATTATTGTGACTGATGAAGGAGAAAAACCCATTGAACCTTTACATCTAAGACTACTTCGAGATCTAACACGAGAAACTGCAAATGGACATAGGATTGGAATTCGCACACAACAAACAGAGCTAATTAATAACTACAGAGATCTGTATAAAAGCTTAGGTAAGAAAATAAGACTTACACCTTCAGAAGAGCACTTATTCAACAACCTTAGCGA
>JAEOTE010000157.1 GCA_016839945.1 Candidatus Heimdallarchaeota archaeon
ATTATAACACCAACAAAAGCTCTTAGGAAAAAGGGATGGAAGATGAGACTATCTTATGGGGAAGAAAAACTTAAACTAACAAATGTTAAAGCTCTACAAGAGTATGCACAGAAATTGAATGAAGAATATGGCACAAAATCCTATGGCTATTTCAGTAAAGCTGATATGAGAATCTTAGAATAGAGAAATGCCAACTATTCCAGTTTCTGACAGTTAGAACAAATAAAATTATTGGATCCAGCCACACTTAATTTTTCAATTAATGTCCCACAATTTGGGCATGGTTCTCCTTTATCTTTTGAATCTATTATTCTGCTATATTCTCCTGCTATACCATACAAATCTTTTCTTTCCTTTCTACCTTTTAGTTCAGTAGCTTCTTGCAGCGTATTTTTTATGGAATTGAATAGTGCTTTCTTCTCTTCTTCTTTAAGTGTATTAGCTTTCTTCTTTGGGTGAATCTTAGATTTGAAGAATGCATCATTAAGATAGAAATTCGATAATCCAGGAACTTGTCCATGATCTAGAAGAGTTGATTTAATCATTCTATTACTTTGATCTAGCATAGTAACAAATTTATCAAAAGTGAATTCGGGATCCAAAGGTGTAGGACCTATTTTTCCAGGATAGCGAGTTTCATCTAATTCCTTTTGTGTAGCAAATCTCATTAAAAGAAATCCTGAATATTTTAGTGTTAGAAACGTATCATCATCAAATTCAAATATTAAATGGTATTTATCAGGAATTGTTGTTTCATCTTTATGATACAATAGATCAGCTCCCATTTCTGGAGCAATTGCCCAGATTTTTTCGGATTCAAATCTGGAAAATATCCATTTTCCTTTTGCAAATGTTGACAGATTCTTTTTGTTTTTTATTTGTTGTTCAAATTCTTCTGGAGAGAGATTAATGAATAGAGTTTTATGGCTATATTCCTTTAAAGTTGCATTTACTACTGTTTTCCCTGAAATTTCCTTATTCATTTGTTCTGCAAGTAATAATGCTTCTGGCAGATCAACCATATCTGATATCTCCTATTTTTTGATTATTTAATAGAAAACACTATAGGTTTAGGTATTTAAAGAATCTGTGAAAAAAAAAGAAAAGAAATATAAGGTATCTCTTGATATATCAACTATGGAAGTTCAAGATAGTAGTTCACTAGAAATTCAAGAAAAGATAGATAGTCCCTTAAAGATTCAAATATTTCTAAGAATTCTCCTTTATTTATTAGGTGTTATCCTTATTGTTACGATTGCTCTTGCTTGGTGGAAATATCCTGAAACATATGAATTCTTTCAAGAAAATGTGAGTAATTTAGGAGGAAATCTAAGTAATTTAGGATATGATAATTCTACTTCATCTTTAATTATGATGATAGGATGTGGTATCATAGCAGGAATAACTTTTATAATTTCCATTATTTACTTCGCATATCGCAGACTACGATTTAATTACGTTAAGGCTGTTCTTTGTTTAGCTTTAGCAGCAGGAGCAGCAGGACTCGCAGTACCTTTAGATCATTCAACTCTTAATGAGTTTCATTATATAGGTGCAGCAATATTTCTGATTACTTTTGGAGCATTTAATTTTGTCTCTCAAGGACTTCGATATTACAGAAAGCACAAACTCATTCCTGAAAAAAAGAGCTGGGGCTTTTGGATTGATTTCATCTTTATTTGGATAGTCTTCTTTGCATTTGTATTCTACTTCGTAATATTCTTGTTAGAACATTATGCACCTGTTCCTCTAATTCCAGCTCCTCCTGTGCAAAAAGCTGTATTAATAGTAGATCTTATTGCAATAGCTCTGTTTAATATAAACGACATGTAATTATAGAAAAATACAATCCATTTTTCTTTTTTTATTATTTTTCAATTATTAAAACTATCAATAGATTAATACAATTTTTCTTTAGGTATTCTAACCGAATATCCTCCCTCTGTATGACCTTTTCTTAGCTTCCACATACTAATTCCTACTCCGTAACATAGTATTCTAGGATCAGGTTTGATTTCTATTATCACTAGCTCTTTTTTTGATTCTTCTGAGAGATGTTCTGTAATTAACCTCAATATTCTCTTTTCCATAAAAATTTCTAGCACCTCACCATTGTCAAAAGGTTTTATTTCAGCCTTACCAGTTAATGTGATTGTGTTTGAAGGTACAAATCTCAGATAGTGGTGTGGGAAGGGAATAATGAAAGATACGTTCGAATTTTTCTTTATATTTTTTGTTTTTCTATATTTAATGGATGTTATGATGTATATTGTAAACTTAGATGAAGGTTTTGAAACTCCATATAGTACTCCAGTTGAATGAGGAAATCCTTCTTGATCTATTGTATTTAAGATTCCGAAAGTTTTACCTCTAATCTCTTTATCTATTAATGAAAACTGTTGTTTGTTCATTTTAATCACCTAGTTTTC
>JAEOTE010000018.1 GCA_016839945.1 Candidatus Heimdallarchaeota archaeon
CTGAAAACTAAAGGAGGATCCAAGTAGGTGATTTTATGAGTGAAGAAAGCAAACCCCCTGTTAAGAGACAAGAAAGAAAGTATGGTATAGCTCATATCTTTTCTAGTTATAACGACACTATTATTCATATAACTGATATTTCTGGAGCTGAAACCTTCAGTCGTAAAAGTGGAGGAATGTTTGTTAAAGCTGATAGAAATGAATCCAGCCCTTACGCTGCCATGAAATCAGCCAACGCAGCTGCACAAGAAGCACAAAGTAAAGGAGTGTTTAATCTATATGTGCGATATAGAGCACCAGGAGGACATAAGAACAGGACTCCAGGACCAGGAACACAAGCAGCACTACGTGCGTTGAAAAGGTCAGGAATGAGAATACTAAGACTAGAAGATGTCACACCATTACCCCACAACGGCTGTAGGAGGAAGGGGGGCAGACGTGGACGTCGTATGTAATTCTATCTTTTTTCTTATTTTTCTTTAATTAATTTTTAATACTTTCAATATAGATTTTTGGAGTTTATATTCTATTCTACTTATATTGTAATAGCAGGACTCTTAATTGGTTGTTCTCTGTTACTGGAGGATTTCTGAAATTAGCTCAAAAGAAAGAAAAACAAAACCTAGATGTAATATTTGTGGTAAAACTTTCTCACGTAACTACCATCTGAATAGACATATTAAAACAGTTCATGAAAAATCTGCTACTTACAAATGTGATCTATGTGAATTCACTACAACTAGAAAGGACCACATAAATCGTCATATCAATGATGTACATCTTCAAATTCGTAATTACTCATGCAGTTATTGTGATGAGAAATTTAAGCAAGCTGGAGCGTTAAAACGCCATATTAATTCAGTTCACAAGAAAACCACAATTTACATTTGTCCCAAATGTGGTGTGAGATATACACGTAAAGATAATTTGACACGTCATATTAATGCTGTACATTTAAACATTCGTCCTCATATCTGCAAAGAATGTGGAGATACATTTCAGCTTCCTCAGCATTTGAAAGACCATATTATTGCTATTCACACAGATCAACGTAAGTATGTATGTGAGGAATGTGGTTTTGCCTTTAAACTCCGTCAGCATCTCAACGACCACATAAAGGTTGTTCATCAAAAACATCGTCCTCATGTTTGTGAAGAATGCAATGCATCTTTCTCTCATACTAGAAGATTAAAATTACACATTATAGCAATGCATACAAACGAAAAGCCTTTTGTTTGTGAGGATTGTGGAAGAGGTTTTGCTGATCCTAGTCACCTGTATAGACACAAACAAGCTGAAGCTTGTTGGTTTACTACCACTACAGCTTATAAATGGGAAGAACTTTGTAAAGAGATAGCTAAGGTTTTACTAGCTGAATATAACTGGGTTTGGAAACCTAGAATAGATACCCCAGAATTAGAAGAACAAGCTTGGATTCAACCTGAAATAGTCGTATACTATGAAGATAATACGAAAAGAATCATAGATGCTAAAAGATCAACACAAGCAATATTCAAGGAGAAGGATTTGAAAGTTTATCCAAAGGTAGCGGAGAAGGTGGAATTTTGGTGTTTATATGGGAAAGCGGAAGGGATGTTTGAAGAGGATGGAACAGAAACGAAGGACAGTCAAGCGATTATTGAAGAACTGAGAAAGAAAATAAATGCTGTGAATAAAAATACTATAGCTGCACTGATTATGAAAATTCACTTGTTAAGGAAAGGAATAAAATACAAAAATCAAACTACTTTATAGAATTCTAGAAGTTAGTAATATTGTTTTCAGCAAGATGTTTCCTCATTGCGGTAGCAATACCTAGTCCCATTTCTCTCCTTGGGAACAAGTGAATATGCAAGTGAATAGCTCTTTGTCCTGCTTCAAATCCATAATTCATTCCCCAGTTATATGCAATAGGTTTAACTAACAAATGTGGATGTTTGAGCATTTGTTCTGCAAATTGACTCGAATTAAACTCCGGAGGATTTTTGATAAGCTCCTTGTAGAATTCTTCGATTGATTCCGGATCTTGTTCATAGATTAATTGAATAGCTTCAAAAGTTTGAGGAATAGCATGGATAAAATCTTCTAAGATTGAACCTGTGATTTCTTTCAAATCTGTTAAGTGTTGTTTAGTAATAATGAGAGCATGACCTGGGATAGAAGGTTTGTAATTTAGAACTGAAAAAGCTTCTTTATTTTCCCAGATGACCTTCTTATTATCTTTATTATATGAATTACAAAAAATACATTCCTCTTGTGATGCAAACATAATGATGTGAGTAACTTAAACTAATAAAATTCTTTTCTTTTAAACATCAAATTATTAAATGACAGTAGAATGTAGTTTTACACTTTCTCTTTTATATTTTTTATTTCATTTTTATTTTTGTATTATTTTTAATTTCTTCAATTTTCATGATATTCATACTTATATACGGATAAATCCACCATTTTTCTATGAGTCAAGAAATTGATCTTTCTAATATCAAATACACCTTCCGTCACAAACCCCTACTTATTGGAGGAAATGCTATGGAATATTATGAACTCCGTAAAGCAGGTGATGATATAGACTTTGTTGTAGCCTTTGAAGACTATGAAGGATTAAAAGAAGCCTATCCAGAACCAGAACATCAAGAAGATATATGGGGTGATCTTGGAGTTAAAGTTAACGAATTAGAGTTTTGGAAGTGTATATGCCTGTTTGAGTATGAATTCTTAGCAGAGAAAGCGATAGAGAAAGAAGGATATCTAATAATTTCATTAGAAAAGCTACTCTTCTTGAAAGCTTTAGCAATGAGTAAAAGAAAATATCGTAAGGATTTGAAATTGATTGTACAGAAATTTTTAGACGGCCAATATGAAGATAATATTGAATGGAAGGAAAAATATCTGAAAAAATAAATACAGTTTGAAATCTCTCTTTTTCCTGATTTTTGATTTTAATTAAGAAATTTAATAAAATCTTAAATAGATGTTGAGTAGGTTGTTTTTGTTCGTGATACCAGATGTATGAGATTACGTTTGTACCTAAAATAAGTGAAATCAGCTTGAATGAGAAAGTAAAATTTACAGCACTTATAGATTTCTTACAGCATGCAGCTTACAAACATGCAGACCTATTGGGGGTAGGTCATCATCAAATCTTTCATAAAAATCTCACTTGGTTACTTCTTAGATATACAGTTGAAATCATTCATTATCCATCATTGGAGGATGATATTAAAGTAATAACTTGGGTAGCAGAGTCTAGAAGTCCAAGATACACTTTAAGAGAATTTGAGATTTACGATGGAAAGAATAATCTCATTTGTAAAGCTACTACTAGCTGGTTACTGTTTAATTATAGAAAAAGACAGATTGTAGATTTCAAAGATTATTGGCCAGATTTCAAAGCAGAAGAAAGAAGAGCTATTGATTATGATTTCCCCAAATTACCATTACCCGAGAAAATTGATAATAGGAAGGTAATGAAAGTAAGATTACATGATCTAGATATTAACCAACACGTAAATCACAGAGTGAATATTGAATGGATTATAGACAGTATTCCACAAAAAATACTGAAAAAGTATGAACTAGAGAAATTGGAAATTAGCTATAAAGAACAAGCATTCTATGAAGAAGAGGTTTTTGTAGAAACTGAAATCTTAAAACAGCAGGAAAATGAGCAGATGAAAGCGATTCACCAAATAACTAAAGGAAGAAAAGAAAAACTTGTTTCAAAAGCTATAACCTATTGGAGATTGCAAACATAATTCTCAATTCATTAGAAAAGATTAGAATGAATCTATGATTTTTTAAGGATAATAATAAAATAAAAAAAGTAAGTAAAGAACTTACTTATCCCACTGCCAAACTCCATCCATAAATGTTTCAGGATCTTTCTTTCGTTTTCCTCTCAATCTACATGCTTCTTGCATATTTGCTGTTGTTTGACCCACAGCTTCTTTGTCTATTCCTTCAATAATAACATCGTCTTTATCGACTTTTACACTTGTCTCTGCTCCAACTATTGGAACGACAATGCTTTTTCTTCCGCCATAAAGATTCTTTATTGTTACTATCTTTTTGTTATTATCAGGTTCTACTGTTATTGGAAAGTGACTGTAGATTATTTTTGATTTGTAAACATACCCTTCTGTTACTCCCTTTATCATGTTTTTCAAATATCCTACAACAGCTAAAGCATTAGCTTTTCTTTTCTTGTTAATGTAATAAGCTTTAACGCTTATTTTCTTCTTGGTTTTCTTAAGTTCTACATTGAAATTCTTAAAATTCTTAGTTAAGGTCCCTTTTGTTCCTTCTATTGTTACTACATTATCCTTGATTGTTATTGCCAAATCTTCAGGTAGTTCAACTTCTCTTTCTAGATATAACTGTTTCATCTTAGTCACCCTAATAGATATATGCTAACAATCGTCCTCCAATGCCTTTTTCTTTAGCATCTTCATGGGTCATAACTCCTTCCGGAGTAGTAACAACAAGCGTTCCAAAACCTCTAGCAGGAAGATATTTTCTTTCTTCATCTTCAAACATGTCTTTTTGAACTGGAAAACGAGGTTTAATAACTCCACATTTGTTAATTCTTCCTAGGAGTTGGATTTCAAACATTCCACCCCTATGATTTTCAATGTACTCTAATTCCCCTAAGTAACCCGCTCTTTGTACTGTCCTTAAGACATTTGCTATAATCTTACTAGCTGGTTTAACTGTAACTGACTTTTTTCCTGTTTTTTCTGCATTTAATATTGCAGTCAAAGCATCTGATAATGGATCCATTTGCATTTTATTACCTCCTTAGCCTCCTCTGCTTCCGGTTTTTTTGAAACCAATTTTTTCATATACTTCTCTGATACAGCGTCTACAAATGTTTAAACCGCTTCTTCGAATTATTGATTGATGAGTACCGCAACGGCGACATTTCCTTGAACCTTTTCCATATTTTATTTCTCTTCTCTTTTGCATTTTCGTCACCTATTCTATAGTCACTCCAAATTCTGTTCTAATATATTCCATAGCTTCTGATGGAGTTAACAGATGTTTTTTGGATACTTGTTTCCTCTTTCTTTGTCTGTACTTCAGTCTATATCCTGGTCTTTCTAATTTAACTATTACATTGAAACCAATTGTTCCTAACACTGGATCAAAAGGAGCTTCTTCTATATCAACATGTTCTTGTATTCCAAAAGCAAAGTTGCCTTGTTGATCAAAGGATTCAGCTTTAATAATGTAATCATATGCGTATAGAAATCTTTTCAACATAACCTTTGCATCTTCACCTCTAATTGTTACTACTGCAGCAATGGGTTCTCCTTTACGAATTCCAAAACCTCTAACACTTTCTCTAGCAACTCTTTCTACTGGTTCACGATTTGTGATTTGTCTTAAGATTTCTTTTGCTCTTTCATACCTTGGACCTGATTCTCCAACACTTGCATTAATGATTAAAGCAGTCAATTTTGGTTTTCTCATGGGATTCTTTTTCCATTCCTCAGCAAATTCGGGTTTTAGTGGCTCTTGTTCTATCGCTTCGTCACTCATTGCTTTTTCACCTTCTTTTTATCTTCAATGGATATGGTTGGTGATTCATTACCAACGACAAAAATATAGTTGAATAGTGTTACCAATTCAGCTCCATCAGGAGTTCTTAATGTAACGTTCTTTGTCTTCTTAGTTCCATGAGTACTTATTTCTTCAATTGTTCCATGCCTACCCATCCATCTTCCACTTGTAACAAAACCGTAGTTACCTAGCTTAAGCTCATACTTCTCCAATATTTCTTGATTGGGAAGTGATATCTTTATTGTATCATGGGTGGAATAACGAGTAGCAGTGCTTTTTTCTTTACTCAATACAATATTTCTTCCATCATGTAAGTTTAATTGAGTTAAACCATCTTTTATTGTTGTTTTATTCTTGATTTGGCAAAGCTTGACATTAGTTTCTTTCTCGGAAATAGGAACAGTACGAAGACCTTTTTTCTCGAAATAGATTAACCTGTAGTGTTCCTTTATTTTTGGGAAAGATATCACATCCATAAAACCAATTGGATGTTTTCTGTTTGTTTTTACTCTACCATCAACTTCAACATTTCTTTCAAAAAGAATACGTTTTACTTCACTCATATTTCTAGCAAAGTTAAACATGTCTCTAAGAATAATAGCTATGGGAATACAATCATCAGCTGCATGAGGACCGGGAGATGGTCTTACTGCAAACTTGAAAGCTTTTTTATGGACAGGAACATGCTTAGAAACTACATATCTCTTAAGATGCCTTTTTCCTCCGCCTTTTGTCATTGTTTTTCATCCTCCTTTTTTGAGCTAACGTTAGATTTCAGAAAATCTTTAGCATTTTTAATCACTTTTTCAGCAGTAGCTTGACCAATACCAGGAGACTGTGATAATTCTTCAGCTGTAGCTTTGGCAATCTTCTCTACTGTATCAAAGCCATGCTCTTTCAGGATCATGGCAGTTTTGGGACCAATACCTTCAATGAGAGATAAATCTAACTCTTCAATGATTTCTTTGGGAGGTTCTGCATCAAGTTCCTCAATGATTTCTTTGGGAGGTTC